>CANRJD010000023.1 GCA_947630815.1 uncultured Akkermansia sp.
GATTTGCCCAAAAATCGCCAACTCCTGCTATCATCATGCTTCCCGCCCATGAGATACATTTTCTTGGGACGGATGTGATTGCCGGAGGAGAGATCATTCACATCCGTCCCAAGAAAAAGCGATCCCAACGTGCAGTCATCGGCGCATGATGTAGCACAATGTGTTCGTAATTTGCGATTTACAACACGCACGACGGCCGTAAATACGTATGGACAGCGCGGATGCGCTGCCCGGAGGGTGAAAACTGACGACGGCTGTAAGTCAGTTTGGCTAAAAGCTATCGCTTTTGGCTAATCGGCCTTACGGCCGTCGGTCGCTTCACCGCTATGCCGAATCGTCAATGGTTTGACATCTTGTCGGGCTTACTTCCTTCACCTGTTGGAAACGCATGAGGGATGGGTTGAATGGACATGTGAAAATTTTATTGGGACACGTGTGGAGATCATTATAAACAGGCAGCGATGCAGGTGAGCATCATATAGAAGACAGCGATATTCCGCGAGTAAAAGAAACGCATGTAAAAGGGGGCGTCATTTCCTTTGGAAAGTTCAGACCAATTGTCCAGAGGATAGTGCCAAGGACGTATGATGGGGAGGTGGAATTTATCGCCGTTGTATATATGAAGCAGAATTAACAAGTCGATTACCAGTGGCGTAACCAGCAAGGGAAGCAAGTAGTATAGCGAACCGGTAGAGAATACGAGATATAACGAGGTAGCAAAGCCACCACAGTAGAAAAACAGGCAAAAGAAGAGAGCGCAGGATTTGCTGCCCAATTTGCGGCAGAGCGTAATTTTGCTTGCGCATTTGTCGGCGTCATAATCCATGAGCATGTGGTTGTACAGCACAGAAGCGACAAGACAAGAGCATCCTAGAGAGAGGATGAGAACATTCATGGAAAAATCTCCTGTCATCACGTAGAAAACGCCCTCAAAGAGCAGGGGGCCGTAGGCTAACATGACGGCGGCTTCTCCCAGTCCCCGCAATGAGCACCACTGGTAGCCCAGAGCAACGAGAAGTCCACCTACCATGAAGAGCAGGACCCATGGTCCGGATATCACGAGAAGGTACATGCCAATGCAGGCCGCCAGGAGCAAAAAGAAGAGGATACTCAGGCAAAGTTTGGGCACAGTAGTGCTTCCGTTGAAAAGATAGACACATTTATCATCGAGAGCGGCTTCCTGCAATTCTTGATTGTTGCGCAGGATGAAGTAGTCGAAAAGATCATCGAGTAAGTTGGTGGCCAAATGCATGGCCACGGTACCAAGCAACGCAAGAATTCCTGGGAGGACACGGCCGCCATGCTGCACAGAATAGCAGAAAATAACTAGCCAACCAAGAAATGTCATGGGCAACGAAAATGCACGTGCGCAGCGAAGCCAAAAAGATGAGATGGAAGCTATTTTGCGGAGATGAGGGAGGGGCATCGATTCGGAAGTGTGAGGGAATGGGGTATTTCAGGAGAGGCGAGCCAAGAAGGCGCATTCATCAATGTAAAGTTTTTGAGGAAGCTGGAAGGGACGCTCCAAAGATGGTCCAGTAATAAGGGAGCTCCCTTCCCCCGCTGTTGCAAAGCCCGGGAGCAGCAGTCCCACCGTTCGCGGGCGTGAGCCGAGTTGAATCGTCCCATCGCTCATGCGCACCACACTGCGGCGCATACTCATCGAGATGACGATGCCCTCCGGTGTGGCGAGACCGGGACGCCAGCGGGTATTGGGAGTGGAGATATCGGCACCCAAGCTGAAATCAAAGAAGGGAATTTGGCGTGGGGGAACAGCCTTCAGTAGGATGCGGCGCATACACGCACTGCCGACAATCTGGGAGATGCAGGGATCTATGACGTCTCGCTCAGAGGTGATGAGATGCACAGGGGTGCACGTGAAGATAGGCCAGAGAACGGCCAACACGGATTCGTGCGGTTCGTGGTGTCCCACAGTGGTGAGCAGGGCGTGCCGCCCCTCTTTGAGAGCGTTCACGTGGTGAACTTGGTCTGCATTGATCCACGCCCGGCGGAAAGCGTTGGCATCCGTAGCCAAACTGATGAGGATATTCAGCCAGTCAACGATCGGCTTCGGGCTGTTTTCGGGAGCGCGGTGGTTGATTACGGCGCCGGCGATTTGGATGCCGGTGAGTGAGAATCCCGCGCAGTGCACGAAGGGTTGGTTCCCGATATCTTCGAGTAGATGGATGAGTGACTCTCGGCTATCGGATAATTCGCAACTGATGCACTCTACCGCGAGTTCGCGGAAAGTGCTCAGCACTTGTTGGCTGTCAGCACGACGAGAGTGAATCGGTTCACCTACGGCGACGGTAAAAGGGTAGGGAATGCGACGCGGAAGCTTGGTAAAAAAGCGGCTACGGTAGTACGAGAAAATGCTTCCCCAAAGACCGTCCATATAGACCGGGATGACGGGAGCTTTAGCGCGGCGGGCGATAGATTCCATGCCTCGCCGGATCGGTGTGAGGCAACCCGTACGCGTCAATTGACCTTCCGGAAAAATGCAGATAAGATCACCATTGGCAATACCATGAGCAGCACTGCGGATAGCATCTCGCGGGTTTTTAGAAGAGATAGGCAAAGAGTTGAAAATTTCGAGCACCCAGCCGAGTACGCGTGAGACCATGAACTCCTCTGCCACGATAAAGCGCACCGGACGCGGGCAAACCATGGTGAGGAAGAGAGCATCTGCGTAAGTTACGTGATTGCAGACGATGAGAGCGCCGCCTCGTTCCGGGAAGCGTTCCGGATGAAGGACACGCGGGCGGTAGAGAAGGCTCATGAGCCAGATGCCCACCATGCGAATGAACTCCTGCGGGATGAGGCGCAGAGAAGTCACCATGATAAAGGCGCTGAACAAAAAGAGGACAAAGTATTGTCCTTGAGGACGGGCTCCGTACGCGTGCATAACCCACATGAGCCCCACGGCCACCAGTCCCATCAAGTTGTCAAAGAGGTTGCCGGCAGCAATGATGTTGCCACGGTTGGCGGGATCACAGTTATCCTGCAGGAAGGCGTTGAGGGGCACTAGATAAGCTGCACCGAAGGCTCCTGTAAGGGTGAGAACGATATGGCTTTCAATGGCTTCGACATCCAGCAAAGAGAGCATGAGGGTGCAGATAGTGACGCCGATGGCACCGAGAGGAATGAGACCGAGTTCATTTTTACCCTTGCAAAGCTGCGAAGCTACGCTGCCGCCGATCACGACTCCGCCACCAAGCCAGGCCATGAGGATGCCGCACTGCAGACTGAAGTCAACATCCGGATGGCTGATCTGCATATCTTTGGCAATCTGGATGAGAATGAGAAAAAGAGAACCTGCGAGGCACCAGAAATAGCTGATCCCGATTTCACTGAGCCGCAACTGGCGGTCACGCCAGAGGTATTTCATCTGTACGAAATGCTCGTAAAAGAGGCTCATACTGAAGCGGCGCGTTTGTTTGGCAGGATAGCACGGGAGAATCAGAGACGCAGCGGCAACTAGAACGGCTAGGGAGATGAAAATCCAAGTAGGCAGTCTCACCGCGCTCCACCCGGCTTCTTCTTGTGCAGCAGGGCCCAGAACCTGTGCGTAGTAATCCAGCAGGTAACTGAAGAGGAAAAATACGCCAATTTGGGCAAGAAGCAACACAAACACCATGCTCACCTCGATGATCCCGGAGCCGTAGCTTAAGTAGCGGGAGCCGAGCAGATCCTTCACGATGCCTTTCTTCGCGGGACTGAGGATGGTTGCTTGGATGGCAAAAATAGAGAACCAGAGAATGGCTGCGTACATGTCATGCTGGTAGAAACAGAAGAGCATACAGCTCATGACAAAGAGCTGTACAACACTCATGACTTGTATGATGCGCGTCTTGCAGAAGCAGTCTGCCAGCCATCCGACCAGGGGGGAAAAAAGAATGTAGGGGAGCACATAAATGGCGCCCAACCCGTATTCAAGCGTACTGCCGCTGGCACCCCACAACCATACACCCAGCGGGATCAGAAGAAACTGCACCGCTTTTTCGTTGAACGCATTTTGTGCTTGCACAGCCACAAGCGTCCAAAAGCTCCTCCACTCTCTGGGGGTAGGCTCTTTAAGATATCGCGCCGATTCGTCCTCCATAAGTGCGTCTGTCCATTATCGCATACCAGCTCCAATTATCAAGCCCAAAAAACCAGGGCAAACGCATTGGAAGTGCGTTTGCCATTTACGATGTGTAATGTACGATGTGCGATTTGTTAATAATGTGCGCATTGCGCAGATTCCTTTCGGATCATTAACACATGCAGGGGGGCTTTAGAGCTGTCATCATGATGACCTCCGGTTGTCACGATTTTTAATACGTATAAACGACGATATCGGTCAACAACTGTGTTCCCTCCGTTGATTAACTTCTCTCATATGCGTTTGCCCTGATCCAAAAAACGCGGCAGAATGAAGGGCACGAAGTGAAGGCTAACGGGAGGATTGGGGTTGCGGCCCAGAATACGGTTGGGCCTTGGTGGAGGAAAGATCGAGAGAAGGGTTGTGCCACGGAGTTTGTAAATCGAAAATACCCAAGATCGTGTGGAAGATATGTTCTTGAGCGACCGTCATGGAGGTATGGGACTGGAGTATGCGCAGCGCGTCGGCGAAATGAGGGTGAACTTTCTCAAATTCGGGGGAATAAAGGAAGAACATACCCACGCGACATCCGGTGGTGCTGTGGTAGTCGCGACCACTTTCTCCGAGCGCGGCGCGTCCCCAGATACCATCATGCCCCAAATATTCACCGTGGTCACTAATGTAGAGGTAGAGCCATGGGCGCCCTTGAAGAATACGGGTTACACGGCGCACAAATTCATCCGTGTAGTGCACCGTGTTGTCGTAGGCATTGTTGACGCTTTGGGCATGGGCGGCGGGGTTTTCAAAAGAGGAACCGGCGGGAAGAAAAGGGGCGGATTGGTGGTCGTAGTGAAAGAAAGGCGTATGGCTGCCTTCATTGTTGATGAATAGGACGGTATTTTGTCCGGCCGGTTGGTTGCGTAAAGATTCAGCCATGAGAGGAACGGCTGTCCAAGGGGAGCCCGGAGAGTGATGTCGCTCGGCGGCGCAACGGGTGAGGATGCGCACGACCATGTCGTACTTGAGATGAGTGGCATTTCTTTTGCCGAAAAAGGAACAAACACGAAAGCCGTGGGCGGCGAAAAGATCGAGCACAGACCCGGTGTGCGGTTGCATGGCGGGGTCTTTTTCGTAGATATTGCGTCGGGCGTCGGTGAGAATGGCGATTTGAGCTTGGCAGGTATCGCAGGCGGCAGAGATGCAATTCGGAAAGTTGATCAGGTTCGTGCAGGAACTGAGAAAGGGCGTTGTGTCGCGTGAATAGCCGTTGATGCCCATGCGGTCGGCGCGTACGCTTTCACCGATATGGACCACAAGTACGACCCCCTCACCGCCATGCAGCGTGTGCAGAGAGGAGGGCTGCTCAGCCGGAGAGGGGAGGGATTGTGCCTGTTTGATGGTGGCTTGATTGTGAAAGAGAGCTTCGCTCCAGGACTGAATAAGGGCGTATACTTCATACACGGGCCAGTAGTAGTTGGGATCACGGCGTACCGGCGGGATCGTCAGGCTGAACAGACCGGCGATGAGCGCAAAGAGAAGACCGGCGTTGACCAGCTGCAGGCGATTACGCTGCGAACGCAGAATGCGTACCAGTGTCCAGCTGAGCAGGATTCCCCCGGCGACTGAAGCGAGAGCAATGAGCATGTTGCTCGCAGACAAGTAGCCAAAGATTTCTTCTTCGGAGGCCTCGAGAGTTTCGGCGATGACGAGCGAGTTGATGCGCGCGCCGTACTGAAGGCTACCGGCAATTTGTGCGAGTTGCAGGATAAAAAAGGGGCAGCAGATTATCATGCTCAGACGCCCGAGAATCACCCATAGCCAGCAGATGCAGGCTGCCGCGAGAAACAACGAAAATGGCGCGTGCATCAGGTTGCTGAAGAAGTAAAGATTGCACGCTATGTTACAAACGAGGGAAAATACCAACACTCGCCACAGAATGTGTGCACGCGGCAAGGGATCGTGATTTCGGACGTGCGACAGTGCCAACCCGCCTGCGAGCAGCAAGATCACAGCCGTTCCGCCGTACAGAACCGGCACCGCAGGACTGAAACGCCACTCTGAATCACATAACCACGCCACGCCGATCCCTACGCACAGCGTCGTCGCTATCGCGTAAAAAAAAGCGCGTGAGTGCAAAAAGCGACGCATGACAGAAGGAAAAAACAGAGTCGCTTCGGCGGGGGATGTCAGGCTTCGTGCTTGTGGCAATGGCCATCATGCCCGTCGTGGCAGTGACCATCGCAATTGCCATTGCACTCGCCATCCTTGCAATGCCCACCGCAGCTGCACGCGCTCACATGGCGAGTCATGGATTCTGCAACCTCCTCATCGGTAGGGGCGTGCCCTTTATCGATTGCCAAGCAAAGATACTGATTAACCGTAGCGAGCATCAAATCCAATTGTTCGCGAGCTTCCAAAAAGCTCCTGCAGCGTTCGTTGTTGACCACATCGCTACGCAGCTGGTCAAATTTCGCTAATTCCTCCTCCCCTGGCGGCATACCGGCTGCCTTCTTTTCCTGAAGTTGAGCCCCATACTCGCTCACCCTGCGGAAAAGATCTGTAGCCGCCGCATCTTGGTAGAACAAACCGATGTGCGCACGCGCCGATACCACGGGTTGACTCTGGGTAAAGGCATCTGCCAGTGCCGCAGTGAGTCTCACCAAATCAGGGGATAATGTCGTATTTGCCATGTCGCTCCCAGACTATCATAGTTCCACGAAAACTCAAGACCCTCTTGCGTCAACTTCCAAATTTCCGAGCAGTGCATGAAATGCATAAAAGGCTAATACAAAACAATAAAGAGAAAACCTTACCCCTGACGAAAGATGTGACCTGTGCGTTAGAGAGCTGCGCTTGAAGCAACACGGGCTCAGACAACTTGCTGAATGTGGGACACGATGGTGGCTACATCGACGAGTCTTCCCTTCCCGCAGGTGCCGCATGCAAGTTCGCCCTCTTCCGCCGGGCCAACTATGCGATCACCCCGTTTGAGGAGCGTTTGCACATTTTGCTGCGTTGCGGGGTGTTCCCACATCAGCGTATTCATGGCGGGGAAGATGATCACTGGGGCACGGTTCGCCAAGTAGAGAGAAGTAAGGACATTCGGTGCGAAGCCTTGGGCAAAGCAGGCGATGGAGTGCGCGCTGGCCGGCGCTACTGCAAGTACATCCGCTTTCTGCGCCAGTGCAATGTGGGTAGGGACCCAGTCGGTTGTTTCTTCCTCGAAGGAGGAAATCACGGGGTGGCGAGAGAGGGTCATAAGTGTGAGCGGCGTGACAAAACGCAGAGCCGTTGGTGTGCACACGCAGTGTACTTCATGCCCGGCTTTCGTGAGTCGCGAGGCCACGTCTGCCGCCTTATAAGCAGCGATGGAACCACAGATGCCAAGGACAACCGTTGCCATGAGAGTGGTCAGAGTTGTGCTGGGTCAAACTCGACAATCATATTGATTTCAACGGCTACACCTAGGGGCAGACTCACCACACCCACGGCAGAACGCGAGTGAGCAGCTTCCGCTCCGAAAAGTTCCACAAGCAAGTCAGAGGCGCCATTGAGCACTTTCGCCTGATCGGTAAAGTCGGGAGTGCAATTCACAAAACCGTTCACTGCCACGATGCGGCGCAAGGGGGCAAAGCCACCAAGCTCGGCTTTAATGACACCAAGCCGATTCAGGATAGCCGCAACCGCAGCTTGCTGACCTTGCTCCACGGAGAGATCTCGGCCAAGCTTGCCGTAGAAGGCAGAGTCGCCATTCACCGAGATGCCACCGGAGAGATGAAGCAAGTTACCGGTGCGCACGCATTGCACGTAAGAACCCACCGGCGCCGGAGCCTGCGGGATTTGCAAACCTTTTTTGTCGAGTACAGCTTGATTGAGTTGCATGCGCTTATCCTACTCATGTGGAGCTGCTTTGTCAAGCTTGCTTGACATGACGAGCCGTGGCGTGGTACACTCACGGGCATGAATGCGATTCAGAAACTCACGATGATGAGCTGCGCGGTGCTGACCTGCGGCACCGTGTGGGGGGGTGAGGTCAAGCAGCTCCCCAAGCCGGTTACGACAGGAGGCATGCCTGTGATGGACGCTATCAACACCCGCGCTTCCGGGCGACTCTACGATGCAAATAAGCCGGTGGATGACCAGACACTCAGCGAGGTGTTGTGGGCGGCTTGGGGGGTGAACACGCAGGGGAAGCGTACTATCCCCACAGCTCGGAATCAGCAGAATATGAAGCTTTATCTTCTCACTCCAACAGGCACGTGGTATTACGATGGTCCCAAGAATTGTTTGGAGAAGGTAAACGATGAGAATCTGATACCACTTACCGCCACGCAGGAGTTTGTAAAGGACGCGCCAATCCATTTGCTTTACGTTGCCAAAGACGACATGTGGGGACGTTGCCATGTGGGTTCAGCTTACCAGAACGTGTACTTGTATGCTGCTTCCAAGGGATTGAGTACGGTGATTCGTGGATTGATAGACGTGGACGCATTGACCGCTAAGCTCGGCCTCACGGGAGGGGAGCGAGCGATAGCTCACCAGACATTGGGCTGGCCCGAAAAGTAAGGCAAGCACGGTGCGAGACAAGGAATGTGATTAGGTAAGGTTGAGCTAATTCAAATGGCGTCAAAGACAGCATACGTAAATCCACTTTGGCCTGAAGCGGATTGGGATGTCTCGGGGGCGTTCGTGAACGACCGTGAGCTGCTGTCCTTTTTTGACTTCTGCAAGGAGAAACTGGGATATGAACCTTTTCACATGGTACACGGAGCGCCTCTGTGCACATGGAATAGCGGGCGAGTCCTGAAACAACTCCTGCGCGAGGCAGAGGAATTGCGCGCAGCGGGGCTGGAGTATGAGAAGCGGCGTATAGCCGTGTACCTCACTTTCTCCAATCTATTGCTCAAGGAAGAGCATCTCGGTGATGCGTTGTGCAACGCCCTTTGCTCCTTCTTTTCGCGTCATAACCCCACGGGACGCAATGGGGTGATCATAGGCTCCGACCTCCTACTCGAGTATTTGCGCGATAAGTTTCCGAAGTTGCGGTATATCTCGAGCATTCTCAATATTGTCCAAAAAAACGGAAGAGGGAAGTTGGAGGTGTATCGAGAATTAGCCGATAAGTACGATGACGTGATGGTACACCCGGATGATGTCCTCAATTATGACTTGCTGGAAAAGCTGGGAGAACCACATCGTTATATATTACTCATAAATGAGTACTGTATAAGAAATTGCCCGTTGCGAGGGTTTCATTATCGCTCCTTGTCCGAGAATGCACTCAACTTCCTAGGCTATGATGGGAGAGAGTTCGACAAGCGTCAAGCAGTCAATGGTTGCCGAGAGTTGGGAAAAATGCTTACCACGGAACGATATGGCGTATTGGCCCTCAGCACCCCGGAGATACAAAGACTCTACGATATGGGGTTCCGCCACTTCAAATTGCAAGGACGCGGGCACACCAATGCGTCCTCTATCATATTCGATCTGATGCGGCTCACATGGCGAAGCGATGCGGCCAACGAAAACCGTATGCACACCATTTGTCAGCGTTTCTTGGAATCTCTACGCGCTCCCGTTCCCTCATGAGTGATACCGATGAAAAAGAACCTGCGTCGCTTGACTTTTTTTTGAGTCACCATCTACCACGGGCAAGCTGGATGGTGGGTGGGGCTTTCCGGTTTGATGTCCATTTGTTGACACTACTCAGTTATCTATCTACCTATTTCGCTCCGCGCCGGGTGGCGCGAGTTGCTGGGGCGCCGCCGTGTGCATGGTCATTGGATATGGTGGGTGCACGTGCACCAATGACACCGCAGGCTTGTATCAACATATTGGCGAGTTACGCGCAGGATAAGGTGGGGGTAGTTTTGCTGTTCGACAACCCACAGGTACCCCAAGAGAGTTTGGAAGATGCTTTTGCGCACTGGCTCATTCAGGAACTGCTCAAAAAGAGTAATAATCCCACTGGGAAAAACGCGGTGTGTGTGGCAGATGATACACTAGCCAAGCACTTGCGTAGTCGCTATGCCATGCTGAACATCATTTGCCATCCGAATCGGCATGTCATGACGAATCAGAAACGAACGCCAGAGTACTACACCAAGCTCACCGCGCTCTATCAACAGATCATGCTGCATCCGCGGGATGCCGTGCAAAAACAGGTTATTACCCGGTTGGAATATCCCGAGCGCTACATCGCTGTGCTCAATGATCCAACACCGCGCCGTTATCCGACGCGCCGGGATCTGTTGATGCTTGCCGTGCAGATGCGCCGCAACCCGTATGACTATACGATAGCTGAAAATATGCGCCGTTTGATGGAATGCACCGGTTTTTACACGGATGACGAAACATGCAATTTGACGGAGCATGAAGAAAACGTTTTGTATGAGGCCGGAGTGAGGCATTATGTACTTCAGGCGCAGATGATTCGTAATGAAATCACTCTGTGGTGGGATATGTTTTACCACATGTTGCGTACAACTCCGGAACACACGAACAAGGCAGCCTTGGTGATGTCTGCCGCCATGGCGAGTATTCGCGAGGAGCCGGATAAAGTGCCCAGTGGACTAGGACTTTTTACACTGACCAACGAACTTGATTAACTATGAATATACCGCATCTTTTTACATCGGAATCTGTGGGGGAAGGGCATCCTGACAAAGTAGCGGATTTGATTTCCGACTCGATTTTGGATGCGTGTTTGGAGCAAGACTCTGCTAGCCGTGTAGCGTGTGAGACCTTGGTGAAGGACAATCACGTGGTGCTCGCCGGCGAAATCACGACGCGTGCTCAGGTCGATTATGAGAAAGTTGTGCGCGACACGATTCGAGAAATTGGCTACCGCACGGCGGCAGACGATGAGGTGTTTTTTGCGGATGGAGTACAGGTACTCAATTTCCTCTCTGCTCAGAGTCCGGACATTGCACAGGGAGTGGACGCTCGTGCTGTTGAAGGCAAGGAAGGCTGCGAACAGGGAGCCGGTGATCAAGGTATCATGTTTGGCTATGCAACGGATGAAACGCCGGAGATGATGCCTGCACCCATCATGTATGCCCACCGCATCATGCGCGAACTGGCTCGTGCACGCCATGCGGGAGAAGTTGGATGGCTGCGTCCGGATAGTAAGAGTCAGGTAGCTGTGGTGTATGGTAAGGATGGGCAGCCGGAGCGCATTATGAATGTGGTGTTGAGCACCCAGCATGCCGACAATGTGAGTCTGAAGGAGATACGCGACTATTGCACCGAACTGGTGAAACGTGTGCTGCCTTCTGAGTTGCTGAGGGGGGATACGGAATACTTCATCAATCCCACGGGGCGTTTCGTTATTGGGGGACCGCATGGCGACTCTGGCCTCACCGGGCGAAAGATTATCGTTGATACATACGGCGGCATGGGGCGCCACGGTGGCGGGGCCTTTTCCGGGAAGGATTGCAGCAAGGTGGATCGCTCCGGCGCGTACATGTGTCGATGGGTTGCCAAGCATGTGGTGGCGGCCGGGTTGGCGCGGCGTTGCGAGCTTCAGGTAGCTTATGCCATTGGTAAGGCTGATCCCGTTTCCATCATGATCGATGTAGATACCTTTGGTACCGCTCATGTGGGGGAGGAGGAAATCATTCGACGTGTGCGGGACGCATTCTCCTTCAAGCCGGCGGATATGGAGGCCGCGCTGGGGTTACGCCGCCCGATTTTCCGATTGTCCACGAATTACGGGCATTTTACAAAGCCAGAACTGCCATGGGAGCAGCTTGATCCCGTGAAGCTGGAGCTGTTGCGCCGCTCTTGAAGCGGAGAGGATTACCTGCGGGTACGATCTCTTTTTGCGGGACGGTTTTTGCTGCGGTTTTTTTGCTTATCTGCGGCGGGTTTTACAGGTTTCTGCTTGTCCGCGGCGGGTTTCGCTGTTTCCTTGCGTGGCTGGGGCTTGGCTTTTTGTGGAGGCGCTGGCGCCACGGGGATTTCTGCATTAGGTGCGGTAGCGCGGGAGTAATTTTGGATGCCGCGAGCCAGTGCAGCAGCAATCTTGGCTTGATAATCCGGGGTGGTTAGGGCCGCTGCTTCTTTAGGGTTGCTGGCGTAACCAAGCTCTACTATGACAGACGGCATGGTGAGAGAGCTCAACAAGCTGAAGTGAGTGTGGTTGCAGCCGTCCCCGGGTAAACGGGTTTCTGCGCTCAGCGTGTACTGCAGCGCGTACGCAAGAGCCGCGCTTCTGCAGGAGAATGCATTGCCAGGACGCGGCGTTTCTGTGCCGATGGGTGAGGGAGTGGTCGTATAAACAGCTGGACCGCATGCCTTTGCTTGGGCGCTGTTGAGGTGCAGACTCACAAAAATAGCGTTTGGTATTGCATTCGACAGATCTACTCGCTGACGGTCAGAAAGGAAATAGTCTCCGGTGCGGGTGAGAAAGCAACGCAACCCTGCCGCTTCCAGCTCCTTTTTCAGAGCCTGAGCCACTTGAAGCGTTACTTGAGCTTCATGACTGGCCGAGCAGTCAACCCCGGTATCGTGTCCACCGTGCGCAGCATCGATAACGACCGTATCCAACTTTGCTCGGTCTGCTATGTAAGTTGGTCGCAAAATGGGATCGATCCAGTATACCCAATCATCGCGTGAGATCAGCAGTTTGCCGTCTGTGTCCCGCATGAGCGGGCGCCCCAGTACAATATGCACCCCATTGATGCGCAGATCGCGTGCTCCCGGCCCCAGCTCCACAGAGGTGTCATCACGCACGATGCAATATGCCCCTTTGCGTGCCGAGCGAGGACCGTCTGCCAGCTTGTAGAAACTGCGCAGCTCATCGACAGTCTGGTATGTAGTATCAGGAGGTCCGTCTGCAGGGGTCCAAGGAGAAGGCTCGTTTGCCGCCTTGCATGTCGCCGCTATCAGCGCAAGCAACAGGTAGCAGCACGAGAGGGCGGGACAATGTGCAAGCATATACATGGGGCAATTAACGTAATGACGTGCCGCGCGTGTGCGGGATGTAGCCTGAGTGCTGAGAAGAGCCGGCGCGAACTGAACCGCTTCCTCCTCGGCGGTATGAGGATGACCGGTGGCGCGTGTTGTATGTGTAACGCACAATGCCATCGCAAATGCACTGGGCAAGTATGTCTTGGTAGCTATCGGAGCTGATTTTCGAGCCTTCCTGTTGGTTCGTGACAAAACCACCCTCAAAGAGAATGGCGGGGCGTTTGATTGTGCAGAGTACCGAGAAGCGAGCTCTTTGGATACCGCGGTCGATGGCGCCTGTTTTCTTGATGGAATGGCTATGCACAGCGGTGGCTAGGGCGATATTTTCACTATCTTGGTTATTGCCGGCCAAATCCTCCGTGCGGCGGGTTCTGGCAAAAGGGGAGGTGGTGCCGTGCGGTGCCAGGGTAAAAGTTTCGATACCGGAGGCCGAACTGCCGCCGGAGTTGTGGTGCAAGCTCACGAAGATGCAGTTGGGTGTGCGGTTGGCTATGGCTACGCGCTCACCGAGCGTCAAGAAAAAATCTTTATCGCGCGTCATCACTACCTTAAAACCGGCTGCTTCCAACTTACGGCGTACTTTGAGTCCGAGCGCCAAGTTGCAATCCTTCTCACGCGCGTAACGGCTCACGGCGCCCGAATCGTGTCCGCCGTGCCCGGGATCCAGAACAACTGTGGTGATTTTCCCGGAGTTTGTGAGACGAGGGCGAAGTACCGGATCCACCAGTTTACTCATGTCGATCGTGGAGATGAGCAGCATTCCATTTTCTGAAATCACCGGATAGGACAGGATATAACGGTAGTTGTTGACGTAAAAATCCTGCTTGGAGGGGCGCAAGGAAATGGTGCGGTCACCGGCACCGTAGGAGATGAAGCCGGGGCGTCCTTCACGTTTCGAGAAACGGTAAAAGCGCCATACATCATCCAAGCGTACATAATCTACGCCACGTACGGAAAATATTTCCCACTTGCCCGTAGCAGCGCACAACTCCGCTACCGGTGCTACGAGTAGAACCAGTATGAACAGGGCTTTTCGGAGCATCTGTATCATTGGGTTGAAAGGGAGGAATCACGGACAAGCGAACCGCTCCCCATTCTACCATGTTGCCCCGTAGCTTCACAAGGCAAAACGGGCGCTATCGAACATTTTTTTACAGGAATGAGTTATCAATTGAGCTGCAGTTTCTCGAGAAATTGCTGCGTATTCTGAAATTGGAGGAAAGTTTTGAGATGCGAATTTTCCAGCAGGTTCACAAAGCGTTTTTCACGCACTAGCGTGCGAAGCCCTTGGTCGCGAAACAAATCCAAAAAGCGTGAGGGATGGGGGACACCTGAGTGTTCCAAACATGTGTGGTAGAACTGTTCCATCTGCTCTTCGGAAAGGGAACAACCGTAGGCTACCAAGCATGCCAGTTTGGTTTGGGAGGGATCATCCATGGGATTGAAACGCATGGCCCATGAGGTAGCAGGGGAGTTGTTGAGCGCCTGCCGTAGCCGAGCTGCCCAAGGAAGAGAGGGAACTGAGCCGTCGGTGGTTGACGCGCGGCTGTGGTAAAAGTCGATGAGAGACACATCTCCATAGTATGAGATGCCCAGCATAGCGAGCCAGAGCATGAGAGCGCACATGAGTACGGTGGTAAGAATGCCACCGGCAGAAGCTCCTCCGTGACGCCAGGAAAATAGCTGGGAGAACCAGCTCATGCCGTGGAAAAAGACAGCGAAGATAAAGATGGCAGTCAGCCAGGCGAGAGCCTGCACCATCCACGGCTGAGGTGAGTTTATGCACAGGGAAATGAGTGTGAACCCATTTTTTTGGATGAAAATCCACGCAGCTATTGCTGTAACCGCCGCAATGGCGAGAAGCAGCATCTTGATGACGCCCTTGAGGAGAGTAAAGACAATAAAGACTAGCAAAATAGCGGCAATAATGATGGCGACCGTGGTTGCGGATGGAAGTGATGGCATGTTTACGGTTTGGGTGAGATGAAGGGGGCAAGCTCCGCTCGGGCAGATCGTGCTGCGGCATGTTGTGGATCTGCCTGCAGGGCTCGATCGAGCGCGATGATTGCCGCCGGGTACAACCCCAGCTCAGCAAGCACAAGCGCTAGGCGGTATTGGGCCTCGGCGCTTTTTGGCGCCATTTTGGTGCAAGTGAGCAGCACCTGCAGCGCATCCCGCAGACGTTGTGTGCGTGCTAGCAGAAGTGCGTAATCCATATACGGAACGGGGGATGAGGGATCCAGATCAATAGCTCGACGGTATTGATCTTCTGCTTCTTGTGTGTTCCCTGCAGCTTGGGCGAGTGTCGCCAGCAGCATCGTGCCGCCGGGCTGGTCGGAGCGGAAGTCAGCGGCTTCTTGCAGCTCCTGTACGGCCGCGGCGTCGTTGAGCCCTTCTGGCGCAACTTGCAGCATGCTCCACACAGCAGCATGGCGCACGGAACGCACGGGGTCATGCAATAGCACAGGCACGTGCGAACCCGGTATGCCGGCTGCCGCTGCACGTACAAGGGCATCGGAGTCTGTGGCTGCTTGTTGGGCGGCTTGCTGAATGGCCGGAGAAAGCGGACAACGTGACAAGTGCTCCAGTAGGGTGGCTCGCCACGCCGGTATATCCTCCTTCTGCAGGGCGCTCAGTAGGTCGGCTTCATTGGCCTGCCCGTGCATGGCTGCGTGTACGGCCCTTGCGCGCGGGCGGCGCTGCTCCACAATTTGGTGCGGAATAGCGCGTGCAAGTACCTGTGCAGCCCACTCGTCATTTTTGTCGCGGTGGCACATTGTGCAGGCGTTTGGCGCGCCGATTTCCTGGCTTAACACGGGGTCAGGTATATTCAGCGAGTGATCCCGACGCGGGTCGCGTGCCATGTAATTGGATTCGGGCATGTGACACTCCACGCAGCGTCCACCGATCGATTTCCGGTCGCAGGTTTTCTCCGGCGCTCCTGCAGAAAAAGGGGCCTTTCTCCCGTTAATGACCTTTTCGATGGCATGACAGCGCAGGCACAGAGAATTGTCCTCCCAAGGCAGCAAGGTTTCGCCGGTGTGTGGGTCATGGCAGTCCATACAAGTGACACCGGCGGCCCCCATACGACTCAGGCGAAAACCTGTTTCGACAAATACCTCATCGCGTTGCATTCCGGTGGCATAAAACACGCCGGGAGCCACAGGCAGCTCCAGCCGATAGTGATCCTCGAAGCGATCGCCGGGGTGGAATGCGTCATCGAAGGTTTCAGCCCGTGCGTGACAGGAGGCGCACACAGCAGCAGCTTGCTGGGGGGTAAGGGTGCGGGTACGCCTGTCAGCTGTGCAGCCATCGATGGGGTCTGGTTTGGCTGCGGGGTGGCAAGCGATGCAGGTGACGCCCATCTGTTTGAAAGAGGAGTGGTAGCTGTCCGAGAGACGGTCATAGTTCTTTCGATAGCCGGTCATATGGCAGGCAGCGCACTGGGAGTTCCATGTCATGCCGCGGCCGGTGTAGTGTCCCCAGTCGCCGGGTTTGCGAAGAGCATTCCCCTCGGCCTGCAGACGCGCATCATCCGCAAATACATCGAACCACTCTTGGCGTTGAGGATCCCAAGCAGCACTGAGTACTTGCAGGGCGCCGCGCTTACCGGGTACAAGGTACTGTACAAGCGGATCACGCCCCACAGCAGCCATCACCGGCAGGGCCGGTTGAGTCCACGAAGTTTGTACCAAATAGTTTCCGGGTGCATCACTGCGAAAGATGAGCTGGTCACCATGGGCTCGTATCGTTTGACCGTGGAAAGCGGGGGCATCTTGCTCATCGGGGAGGCGTGCAGCCCATGCGTGGTCGCTGCTGAGCCAGTCCGCATATTCGTGAGGGTGGCATTCAGCACATTGCTGCGGGGTGGCTTCATTTTCGGCACACAGCGCAGGGTGGTTTGATGATTTGTTTCGGCAACTCAGGAGAAGGAGTGGAATGCAAGCAAACCACGTCCAACGCATTATTTGCCGTATTGTAGATTGTTGCTTCATCAGATGAGTTCCTTGAGGCGCACCACGGCCGTGCCGGGTACGGTGTAGAAAGTTCCGTCCACTCGGCGTAGGATGGGGGATCCATCCGATGCCACTCCCGCAAAGTATCCACAATGGCGCTCGGTGTCCGTGATTGCCACCACGGGGCGGGGAGAGCCCCATGCGCTGTCAAGTATGCTCCCGAGTGTCTCCAGACCGCCTTCCGTAAAATAGCCGAAGATTTCCTCCAATGAGTCTCCCAGTATGCTGCGCAGCTGGGGTACAGAGGGACACGAACTGAGTACATCGGCCAGGCGGATGGGCGGGTCTTGTAGCTGAGCGCTCAGCGGAGCAATAGAGTTGCGCACGTTGATGCCCACACCAATGGACGCTTTGTTTGGTTGGGGGCGTTCCACCAAGATCCCCGCAAGCTTGGCTTTTCCTACCAGCACATCGTTTGGCCAGCGTAGCCTCAGCCCGGGTATGCGAAAGTTTTCCAGAGCGTCCATGACTGCCGCCCCGGCTACGAGTGGCAGCAGTCCCCATGGTCGCTCGCTCTCTTCAGTCAGCGGTAGATTGTAAGTGGCCCATAGCCCGCCTTCGTCTGCATACCACGCGCGGTTGAAACGACCGCGACCTTTTGTCTGGCGGCGCGTACTCACCACGCACCATGCGGGCAGGCTACGCGCCTCATCGAAAGTAGATTCGCATTCTTCAAGCTCTTTGACTTTCCATTTCACGTCCTGCATTGTACAACAAGCCGCTTCCCACGTCCAACTATTTATAAAAAAACCGTGTGCCGAAGCACACGGTTTTGAAAGAATTTTCAAGCGTAAAAGCGAGCACATGGACGAGCATTAATTACTGCCGGCCTTGCTCTGCGCCGGTGTATCAACAGCACCGTTTTTGAATTGCTCAAAGACGGCGCGTGGATCATCTGGCGTTTTTTTGAGTGCATCGAATATGCGGTCACGCATTTCAATAGCGGCTTGAAAAGCTGCTTCTTCGCTGCCGTATTGACGGTCAGAAAAGTATTTGGTGAATTGATTCCATTTGCGGCAAATACTGAGTCTCCATCCTTGGAAGGACGTTGTCTCGTACGTGTAGCGGGTAATATTTCTCTGAGTCATATCCTGATTTTTTTTGTTTTAATGGTGCCGGAGCATGATAGACTCCTGCCGGATATAATTTCGCACAGAGGTAGTTTTTCATCAATCTAACTCGCTAAATGTTTGGATGTAAGCGAGAAATTTCCATCTGTTGGAAAAGCTTATTATTCTCCGTCAGCAGACAAAGAAATATAGATTTTCGCTTGCATGCCGGAATGATATGGTGCATAACTTTCGGAGTTATGAAAGAACAGACCCTGCATAAACCAGAATGGCTCAAAGTACGTTTGCCGAAGGGACGCGTTTTTAACCGCGTACAACACCTTGTGCAGGGGCAAGGGCTTGTGACGGTTTGCGAGCAAGCTCTCTGTCCGAACCGTGGCGAGTGCTGGAGCCATGGGACGGCTACTTTTATGGTGTGCGGAGAGGTATGCACGCGTGCATGTGGGTTTTGCGCCACACGCACGGCAAAACCCGGACCTTTGGATGCGGATGAGCCTCGTAAGGTGGCAGAAGCTGTGGCAAGTATGAAATTGGAGCACACGGTGGTGACCATGGTGACGCGCGATGATTTACGGGACGGCGCAGCAGGTCACATTGCGGCTACGATACGTGCAATCCGCTCGGCGAGCCCGGCAACGATTATAGAGGTGCTGGTGTCGGACTTCAATGGGAATGAGGAAGCGCTGGCTCAGGTGATGGAGGCGAGACCTCATATTCTCAACCACAATGTGGAGACAGTGGAGAGGCTAACGCCGCTGGTGAGATTTCGCGCGCAATATAGGCGTTCACTGCACATATTGGAGCGGGCGGGACAAATGGCTCCCGGCCTGGTGGTGACAAAGAGCGGCATGATGCTCGGATTGGGTGAGAGTCGGGATGAGGTGGTGCGCACGATGGATGATCTGCTGGAGCACGGCGTGCGCGTGCTCACCATGGGGCAATATCTGCGTCCCAGCGCGCGGCACCTGCCGGTGATACGTTATGTGCGCCCGGAGGAATTTGCCGAATTGCGGGAAATAGCATTGACGCGTGGGTTTGAGCACGTCGCGAGTGGTCCTCTCATCCGCTCTTCGCATCACGATGCAAACTTCCGTCCTGAGCAAAAGATTTTAGATGCGTTGCGCGAAGATCTGCTGAGACGAGGTGAAATTGCAGAGTAGGCACGCTTGCTCCGTTCCATTGCCGATGCATACTCGTGACTTTGATGATGCCCCTTGGGAATCAGCGGAGCAATAGCAGGGCTTTTTGTGCCAAGACTATGACATCGCTATCCTTTCTCTCGGTAGCAGCTCGTTTCCGCGTCAGCAACTCAGGGGCATGAGTGCACTGAGCTTCACGTACATCGGTTCTCCACGTCGGGCTGGCTTGCTGCATGCCTCATCCCCATAGGCTGTGGCTGTCGCGAGATAGCCCTGAGTTCCCGGGGCGAGTTCTTGGGGCAGCATTTCCTGTTCGCTCAGGGATCTATCTTGCTGTGCGGGGTCTGCAGAGCAGCGCAGAATGACCCAACTGAGCGTTCCTTGGGGGTCTCGGAACCAAAAATGAGGGAAGAGGTTTGGCGTGTCGTGGTACGCGATGACAGTCCCTCCGGCACGCTGCACGCGTACTCGCAATTCGGCGAGAGCTCCCACCAAGACTTCCCAAACGGAAGGGGGAGGGGTGGCATCAGTGTCTGTCACCTGTTCCGGTTGCAGGGGCTGCAGGTTACGTATATCCCACAGGTTCCATGATTTTGCCGGTTCCGGGGAGTACTGGCGCTCGGCAGGGAAAATACAGGGGATAAGACCGTGCTGCTCTGCCAAAGCGAGTAGTTGCTCGCGTTCCGGCAGAGCTTCTACCGCTTCTGCAATGGAACCACCGTGATCAGGGTGCTTCGGCACTTCTACGGCACACACAGCATACACGCGACCGCGGTGCGCAAAAGCCATGTCGCAGCACGTCGGTTCATCACGGGTCAGCTTAATCCAACGGGCGCAGCCACGCTTAGTGGCAGCTTCCTCCGCATTTGGAGCGCAGTAGCCGGTCTTTTGTACCATGCATTCGCGCAGGTAATTGGCGGTAAAAAGTTGCAGGGGGGTGTGTTCTGCCGGATGCGGAGTGAGGTGTCCTCGGAAGGGGTGGAAGATGCGCGGAGCACTGCTGCTCTCTCGATCCGGAGAAAAGGAGGCATTAGTTTCCTCGGGTAATGTCTCGATGGAGGCAATCATACTGTCTTGCAGCGTGAGGATAGAGGCGCCGACCATTTGCCCAAAGCAGCTGAGCATGTAGCAGTGCCTTTTCTCTCCCCGGTAAATGATACTCCCGGTGTCCCAACACATGCCTTGAAAACTATGTTGACGGCGCCATAATTGACGTCGCTCGCTCATGTAGCGGATAAACTCTTGGCGTGATTTAAGCTGCGTGCCGTTCATGTGGCTGAGGTAGGTGAGATCGGCACGAGAGTTGGCAATAAAATCATCCCATTCGTGGGTGCATACCGCATTGCAGAGAATGCGGCAGGCTTGCTCTTCCGTCAGAGACTGGGGAACTTCCACCAACGGTTCCGGCTGCTGCGGGGGCGGCGCGGCGGGCAGCAGAACATCCGGGGATGCGTGCAAATGGCCGCTCAGACGAATGATATCCTCCTCTGCAGGAGAGCAAGCCAGTTCTGAGCCGACAAATACATGAAGTGTTACTTCCTCACCTGCCGGCAGCAACTGTACGCGCCAATGCTGCGCGGGTACGCCATCCACGAGTACAGAAACGCAGCTCAGCACACGAGCGGTAAGCGTGGTGTAGGAGGTAAGCGTTTCTTGTTGTATGCTCGGAAAGTCATCATTGTTCGGCAGGGCGAAAGAGAAATCTGCGGGCGGTTCAGAGCCGTGTTCGCGGCGGAAATCTTCGCGGACTTGTCGCAGCAGGGATCCGGTAAGGTTCTGTTTGCGTTGCCGCACGATATCGCAGCTGTCGGCAACTAAACTTAGCGTCCAACGGTAACGTCTGTCGGTTGTCAAGGCACCGGGGAAGAGTACACTCTCCACACACTCGGCGTACAGAGTTGTGCCGGCGGCGGTGCTCAGTTCGATAAGTCCGGACTCCGGCGCGTCCTCCAGCAGTGCATTCTGCTTGAGCACAAGCTCGCTGTCTGGTGCGTCACCGTAGAAAAAGAAAGGCCGCGTAAACTCCAAATTGCGCGAGCTATCATTGCGACGCACGAGCATCATATGTGTCGGAGGGGCGCCTCCGAGCAAAGCGTAGAAACAAGACCCGCCTCCTTGTGCGCGATCTTCAAAGAGCCCGTGCACGCTAAACTGAGGCAGTTCGCCGTGCGTAAGCGTGTACGGGATGAGCAGATCCTGCATCTTGAAAAGAGCCGCACCGCCAAGCAGAGGAGTAAGCTGAGTGTTTTCGCCGCGTAGCGCCGTTGGTAAAAATTGCGCACTCTTCTCGCTATCCCCCAACCATTCATCGGCTCGACGGACAAGAACGGGACCTGCCAGAAGCAGTTTTTTCTGCGCGGGATCAGCAAAGAAGGAGGCATAGTAGATGTCTCGCCCGGGCATCAAGTCATCACAAGCGTCACATTCTGCGGTACTCAATGAGCGCAGTTCCATGGGTGTTTCCGCCACGGGAGGCATACAAATGACCGCAGATCTGCCTCCACTGCTGCTCGCGGTGAGTAGATACACATGTCGGGAGTTTGGAACAGCATGGGATCGGATTCCTGTGAGTCCGGCCGGCTTGAAGCAGCGCTGCAAAGCGCGTTTGTGGGCTGTGCAGAGCTCTTCATTGCGCAGTGGGTGCTGGAGCTTCTCGTCGGTGAGAGTGGCAAGTTCGTGGATAGAAAGGGAAGTGTCCATGAGAGAGGGTCAGGTGTTTTAGCAGAGCTTGCGTTCTACCATGGCGTATGCGTTGTGGTTGTGAATGGATTCAAAGTTTTCCGCTTCCACGCGATACCAGCTGAAAGCGCTATGGCGCTCGGTGGCCACAGCTACATTGCGCACTAAATCCTCCGCGAACACCGGGTGCTCGTAAGCGAGGTCCGTTACATATTTTTCATCAGGACGCTTGAGCAAGCTGTACACCGGACTGCTGCCGCACGTTTCAATCATATCGATGAGGTCTTCAATCCACACAGGGGCTCCGGTAAAGCGTACGGAATATGTGACAATACTACGTTGATTATGCGCGCCGTGCTCGCTCATGGCCTTGGAGCACGGGCAGAGTGTAGTGATGGGGACACGGATTGTGAGCGTGAATTGACCGAGTGCATCTCGCTCGGCATCTATCTCGAAGCGCACATCATAATTCATGATTCCCGGCAGGTGGGTCACCGGTGCTTTTTTGACTCGGAAAAATGGGAAATCAATTTCCACATGGGCGCGTTGAGCGGAAAGTTTCTTGAGCAATCGCTCCGGAAGATGTACTGCCGTATGCACATCCAGAAAGTGCCGGTGCTCGTGCAGAGCTTCAATAAAGCGACTCATGTGCGTTCCCTTGTATTGCTGAGGCAAATCCACCATCATGGCAATGGTTGCCACCGTGGATTGCGTGCGCTTCTCTTTATCCGATACAACAATGGGAAAACGGATTCCACGCACACCCACGCGGTCGATGGAAATATGGCGTGTATCGCGTTCGTTCTGGGTGTCGCGCAGCTCTTTCATGAGTCACTTTTGCCGGGAATAAAAGCAAGGAGCTTGCAGGTTCGGATATCTGCAAGCTCCTCAAAACAACAAACCGAATATGCCGACAATAACAACTAAAGTCAGGGCAACAAGTTTACCGCGCGGGCACGACGAATCTCACGCGTAATCTTGCGGTGAGTCTTAGCAGAAACTCCCGTCACGCGGCGGGGAAGAATCTTGCCCGTTTCAGAGGTAAACTTAGAAAGAAATTCGGGATTGCACATATCCACAGCGCCCGCAGGGATGTCAATGCGACGATGAGGCATCGACTTGTTGCAGGTGCGGAAACGGATGCGACGTTCAACACTTTTGAATTCGGTCATCATAATGCTAGAAAACAGGTACGATCAAAGGGTGAAACTACCAGAAGCCTCAGCGCATCTCACGGTGCAGCGTACGGCGCTTCAGAAAGGGATTATACTTTATCTTTTCCAAGCGCCCCGGCGTACGGGGGCTCTTCTTGTTGCGCGTTGTGACATAGCGTGAGGCGGGCTTACCTTCCGCCTTGGCTTCGGTACATTCGAGGGTAATAATATCTCTTGGCATGATCGCGAGTTGTTGGATCGGGGACGTATTCTACACTATTCCTCGTCATCGTCAAGCAAAATTGTTGACTCGATGACTTTTTGAAGACCGGAAAAACCTACATCTCCTGAATTCTTAGATCGTAAGGCTGAAAATGCTCCATAGCGCTTTTCGTACTCTTCCTGACACTTGACCGTAAATCGGCAGAATGGACGGGCTTGAAGTCGTTTGCGCGGAATAGGTTCAAGCGAAAGTTCGCATACGCCGTACGTTCCTTTGGCAATACGATCTAGCGCTGCTTCAATCTCAAAGAGCTGTTCGCGATCCTTATCCAAGCGCAGAATGGTGATGTCACGTTGCTCAGCTTCGCTCCCGGCGTCTCCAATATGCTGGCCGGAGGATGAAGAGACGTTGGATTCTCCACTGCGCAAGTGGTCACGGGTCACGTTGTGCATGTTCGGCAGCAGCTCGTCGCGCATTTGAATGAGCGCCTTTTTCTGCTCAGCCAAAAATTGTTTCCAATCTGGTTCGGAGCGCAGCTTGGCGAGCGTGGCTTTTACTTTTTTACGCCGTTCGCTCTCTTTCGCCAGGTTGATCGCAGAATCCTCTGCGGGGTTATTCGGCTTGGAAGTCGGAGGTTTTACACCGTGCTTCGTTGTGGGGGATTTTGCTGGAGAAGGCGATACCTCCCCGTCTTGTGTATCCTTTCCTGACTCCTTCCTATCCTTTTTCGGCTCGGCCGTTGCTTGCGGCACGGGAGACACCTTCACCGGCGCGTTTTTTTTCTGACCTTTCGCTGGACTAGTCGCGGCTTTCTTTGCGGGGGCTTTCCCAGATGAGGAGCTCGCGTTTTTCTTTGCTGCACCCTCAACCGGCGCACCTTTGACCACCGTTGCTTTTTTTGTACCGGCCGATTTGATTTTGGCGGCAGGTTCAACAGAGGGAGCCGCCTTCCCCTTCACTTTAGAAGAAGCCGACTTGGTCTTAAGAACCAAGCCGGCTCCTTTCTTAGACGTAATCTTAGGATTTACTTTTTTTTTACCGGAGTTGGCTTCTTTGTGGCAACCTTCTTCGGAGTAGCAACCTTCTTGGGAGCCGCGGCCGCCTTCTTCGGAGCGGTTTTCGCCGGCGCTGCCGGTTTCTTCGGGGCAGACTTCTTCGGAGCGGCGGGCTTCTTCGGGGTCGCAGCTTTCTTCGGAGTAGCGACTTTCTTGGGGGCTGCGGCCGCCTTCTTCGGAGTGTCTTTCACCGGTGCTGCCGGTTTCTTCGGAGCAACTTTCTTCGGAGCGGCGGGCTTCTTAGGAGCCGCAGTCTTCTTCGGGGTAGCTGCTTTCTTCGGAGTCACAGTCTTCTTAGGAGCTGGTTTCGCTGGTGCTGCCGGTTTCTTAGGAGCGGGCTTCTTAGGAGCTGCTGGTTTCTTCGGAGCTGCTGCTTTCTTGGGAGTCACAGCTTCTTTCTTCGGGGTGGTCTCCTTCTTAGGAGCCGCGGCCTTCTTAGCAGGAGCCGGCTTCGGAGCGTCCGCCTTCTTTGTGGCAACCTTCTTCGGAGCTGCGGTCTTCTTGGCAGGAGCCGGCTTTACAGCCGGTTTGGTTGTTTTTTTCGTCGCCATGGTCGTGTTGTTTTAGTCGTGATGCGTTGTGCGCAACGCGCGAACCGAAATAATCATTCGGTCCCCTTGCTACTACCATAAAGGGGCAGAATTCTCAAGAAAAAAATTAAGTTTTCCGTGATTTTTTTCACCCTGTGCGTGCATTCCCTGAATTGACCGGCCTCGCACGACACTTTTTCGGCAGTATTCGCCTTGACGCTGCCAGCAATCAAGCGTATGCTCACTGCTGATGAATACGATACTTTTCAAGCAGCTGTGTGAGGCTTCCGGAGCCCCGGGTTTCGAGAATGAAGTTCGCGATCTGATCGTGCGTGAAATGCGTTCGCTTTCGGATACGATTGAGGTGGACAACATCGGCAACATCACGTGTCTGATCCGCGGTAAATCTTCTTCAAAAAAAGTGGTATGCGCCGCGCACATGGATGAGATCGGTTTCATTGTGCGCCACATCGATGACCAGGGCTTCATCCGCATCCTTCCTCTCGGCGGATTTGATCCGAAAACACTCACCGCGCAGCGTGTGATGGTTCATGGGCGCAAGGATCTGCCCGGTTGCATGGGGGTGAAGCCGATTCATGTGATGACGCCGGATGAGCGCGGCAAGATGCCTGCCATCACGGACTACGTGGTGGACATCGGTCTTCCGAAAGAGCAGGTCGAGAAGTTCGTTTCCGTTGGCGACGCGATCACGCGCATCAGCGACTTCATGGAAATGGGCGATTGCGTGAACGTGAAGAGCATCGACAACCGTGGCGGCTGCTACATGCTCATCGAAGCTGTGCGGGCCATCAAAAAGAGCCGCGTGAAACCCGATTATGACACCTACGCTGTTTTCACCGTGCAGGAGGAAGTGGGGCTGCGCGGTGCACAGGCCGCAACGCTCAAATTGCAACCTGATTTTGCTTTTGCGCTCGATACCACCATTGCGTACGACACGCCGGGTTCTTCGCCGCACGACAAGTGTACGGTGCTAGGCAAAGGCGCCGGCGTGAAGGTGTACGACGGCACGCTCATTACCGATGCGCGCATGGTGCAGTACATGGAGGCGCTCTGCAAGGAAAAGAAAATTCCCTGCCAGCTCGAGCTGCTTGCTGCGGGCGGCACAGATGCCGGTGCGTTGCAGAAGTTTACCGGTGGCGGTTCGATTACCGGGGCTATTTCCATCCCCGTGCGCAATGTGCACCAGAGCATCGAGATGGCGCATAAAATCGATTTGCAGGCTTGCGTGGATTTGCTCGCCGCATGTCTCACCTCGCTCACGCGTTGGGACTGGACCTGGCAGCAGAAAACCCGCAAACTTGCCTCCAAGCGCGCCAAGTGATGCGCAATCCTCCCTCAAAAAACGGGCGATCCTTTACGGGTCGCCCATTTTTTATGCTCGACCTATGATCATTGACGAACTCCCTAGATCACACACAGGCGCCCCCAAGCAGCTGCGAGGCAGCTGCTCATGTACGATGGACGATTTTCGATGTACGATTTGCAGATAATGCGCAGCAGAGCTGCGGGCGGCGAGTAGACAGCGCGGATGCGCTGACCCGCAGGGGTGAAAACTGACGACGGCTGTAAGTCAGTTTGGCCAAAAGCATAGCTTTTGCCCCGCAGGGGTGAGGAGTCGTGGGGCGACTCCGAAGCAACCAAGGTAGGGTAGTGCCGGTGAGTCAACTTACGATGTGCGATTTTGTAACGTGCGCATTGCGCAGTTTTTCGAATCATTAACGTATGCAGAGAGTGCTTTAGAGCCATCAGAATGACAACCTCTTGTTGTCATGATTTTTGATACGTATAAGCGATGACATCAGTCAGTAGGAGCCCTTGTCTGCCTCCGTCGTACATCGCAAATGGTTTTATCCTACGTAGAGCAGGACGCCGCAAATGATGGCAAGCGCCACAGCAAAGAGCGCTACCAGTGAGCCAAGAGCAAGCCATACGTCTTGCATCGGGGAGCCATGTGTTTTTCTGTTCATGTTGCTGCGGTGTCGGGTAGATTTTTTTGATGCACTCGCATGATTTCATCGACGATGGCGGTGAGCATGCCGCGCTTGTTTTTGAGGTCCATCCACGCGAATTGCCCGTTCGGGTTCAGCTCGAGGAAGGTGAGCCCTTTCCCCGTGCGCAGGAAATCCATCCGCGAGAAAGAGAGCCCCGTTTCGCGCATCAGGGCGCACACGCGCTCAGTTTCGTCCGCAGTGAGCTCGCAGGGTTCCCACTGCGCCTCGCCACTCACCGTGGCCTGCCGACTGTCGTTGCTTTTCAGCCCGGCGCGCCTCATGCGGCTGGAGAACACGCGTCCGGCGATGTAAGCCACCGTCACCTCATATTCCGCTTCGCCCGCTACTTGCAGGAACCAGGGGAAACTCGTGTCGATACGCTGCGGGTCCACGCGGTTCACGTTAAAGCAGAAGCCGCTGCCCATGGGTGCGCCGGTATTGGCTTTGCAGACGACCGAGGAACCGAGCTGCGGCGGCACGCCGTGAATCATCTCCCAGGGCAGAACGGGGAAGTACTTGCTCGCGAGACGCATTTGGCGCATCTTGTACCAATTGCCCGTGGCAGAGGGGTGGATGAGCGCCAGCTTTCCCGCGCCCATCGCCAGATCTTTGATGCCCGACCAAATGGCAAACACTTCTTCTCTCAACCACGATTCTTCGCTGCCCAGCGCCGGCACGTCGATATTTGGCGGATTGAACATCACTTTGCGTTCGTACACCGCGCCCACCTGTTCCTCGCGGCAGGTGCGCCCCGTCGGATCGGAGAGTTCGTAGCCTTCCGCACCGATGCGCCAATGGTAATCGCGCCACAGGTCGATGTTGAAGCGGAACACCTCCACCCGTGGTGTAAGATAGGGAAGAAGGATGTCCGTGGTTACATCCCGGCTGTTGGTCAGTAGAAGGATCATAGCTTTGTCTTATAAAAAAACGCCGCCGTCCCCCTTGTAGAAACGGCGGCGTTTGATCTCCTCACATTTAAGCAAGATGCCAGTCATCTACGGTTTGTGCGCCTCCACCGTACGGGATTTGACAGAACGAAGCCGTCGCCCCATTCTTCATATCCTCATCGGAGATGATGGTCTTGGCGTTCTGGTCGCTCCAGTTGTAGGCCGCGACAGGAGTTTCCGGCATGGTAGCAGCCGTGTCAACCGGCTGAGCCGCCACGAATGGCGTTACGCTAGCGATAATTGCAGTAATCATGACTATCTCTATTGGGTTTGGTTAATCGAACAAGGTAAAATGCGAATAATGTCGCATAAATAACCTTGAACGATTGCATATATACCCAAATTAAGTTTAGAAGTCAATAAAAATATCGTAAAATTATAAAAAAATTTCTATTGATGTAAAATAAAAGACGGATTCATTGGGACGGGAGGGTGGAGCTATCGGTACGAAAACGCCTTTTTTAATGTCGGAGGTGGTAGAGAATGCACAAAAAGCGTGAGAGAATGGCTCGACCCACCCTGTCGAGATAGCCCCGCTGGTTCATCACATCTAGCTGTATTTTGAAAAATATGCACAACGCGCGCTCACTTCTCAAATCATTGGCATCCCATAGAAATTTACAAGGAGCCAAAAAAGGTGTTTGCTGTTTTGCTCCATTACACCCATAAT
>CANRJD010000024.1 GCA_947630815.1 uncultured Akkermansia sp.
ACCCCTTGCCGGTCTCCGAGACCTTGGCAACGCTCTGCCCACTGCGATTCACGGCACACGGTACACAGACTTGCTCAGACGAAAGTCCGCGCTTTCTCCCCTTGTGGAAGATAGATGACCCCCGTTTGCGAGGCTTACGCCCAACCGCCTTGCCTCCCTTGTACGACAGGCGAAAATACGTCTCATCCGCCTCCACGATACCCGACAGCGTGATGCTTTTCAGGATCACGTTGAGACTGTCGCATATCTTATGCCTCCACAAAAACGCCGTGTTCCTGTTCACCCCGATCAACTCAGCCGTCTTCCGAACCGTCATCCCATGCAGAAAGCACGAGACAAACTCCCGCCACTTCTTCGGGGATAGCTTCGAGTTATACATGACCCCGCCAGTCGTCGCGGAGAACGTGCAGTGGCAGTGCTTACACTTGTACCTCTGCTTCCCCGTGGCTGACCTCCCGCACCGAGTCACCCCTTTACCCTTCGCCCCACAATGCGGACAAACATACCCATCCGCAAACTTCGCTTCCACAATAGCTTTCTGGTCAACCAACAGCGTTTGCTCGGTCACATATTCAATGAATTTCTCCCGTTCACCCATCGAGAGCTTCAGAAACTGCTTAATAACTTCCTGTGTGTTGGTTGTAATCATAGACTTCTTGGTTACTCAACAAAGCAAATATATCACATAAATTCCACCTTGTCAATAAAAAAATGCACCAAATTCAAAAAAATCAACACTGTGGTAGGACAGAGCCTAATGAAAAAGGCGCACCGTTTTTAGGTGCGCCTGATATGCCGCTTGTGCAGGAGAACAAAACGTCAACCCTCGGGAGTCAGCACCAAGTGATCCGGGGCAGTCTTGCGACCACGCTTGGTCTCCGGGAAGATATCCTTGTCAGCCTTGAACACGCCCACGGCTTCATCATCTTCCGACTCCTTAATGTTATCCTGCTGGTCGCTCACAGAGCCGTCGCAAAAGAGCACGAAGAAATGACCTCGGAAGGAAGTCATATCTATCTGAATCTTGTCGCCGAAATACGGAGTGCCTGTCGGATACACGGAGCACATGGAAAGCGGAGCGTTGCTCTTCTCCACCGCAATCTTCGCGTTATCATCTTGCTTGTCACGACGCATCACGTAGGACATGGCATTTTCCCCGGGAGCCAGAGCCTTCCCGTCGGCCAATTTCTCATCACCCTCCTTCTGGATGTTGAGTCCCGGAGCCGAAAGTTTTGCATAGAAAGGTTTCTCTGATTCCACCCCGGACTTGTAGTAGAGCTGGCGGAAGTAAGCATTGGAATGGTCGCCTTTCAAATCGCCAAAATTACGGTCATCATCCTCCTGCAGGCGGTCAGCTGTGGCATCGCATGGGTAGCTGCCGTTATCCATTTTGAACTGCTGGAGCAGTGTGAAAACTTGCTTCAGATTGGAATTGGCTTTTTGACGATCGCCATCGTTCATGTGGTCAAGAATCGGGCCATAGCCAATGGAAGCAAGAGTAGCCAGAATTGCAATCACGACCATCAACTCGATGAGGGTAAATCCTCCTTTGCACGTTTTCTTAAGAATAGGGGTTTTCATAAAGCTGTTTGAACTTCTGGGACAAGTTAGCATGACAGGGACCAAATTGCAAGAAAGAAATTAAAAAACGCCGAAAAAAATCGCGAAACAACTCAACAGGAAGTCTCGCTCAGCATCGTTCGAATTCCGGCATCGTAAAGCTCCGGTTCCAGGAGGAAAGAATCATGCCCCTTGCGGGAATGTATGCAGATGTATGTCGAATTCACCCCCGCTTTCAGCAATCGGCGGTGGAATTGCGAGATCACACGCGGCGTAAAGCAGCAATCCGTGTCAATTGAGTAAATAAGGAAGGGTATTTTGTGCTGCGCATATCTGGCAAAAACGGCAGCGACCGACGGCTCACCGGTGAGCGCCGGCAAATCGAAGGAAGCCCACATATTCACGATACGAATGTATGCATTGGCATCAAAGCGCTTAGCAAACTTGGTACCTTGGTGAATCATGTAGCTCTCCGTGTTACGCGTCGGGCGATACCATGTGAGCAAATCATTGCTTTCGCAAATACCGCGCCGCGCTCGTTTTTCCAGCCCGCGCTGATACAAAAAAAGCTTATGGCTAATGATGCGTGCAAGGGCAAGACCTCTCCTCGGGGGGTCACTCAGCGGGTAGCGACCGGCGCGGTATTTAGCGTCAAGCTCGATGGCGGTTATCTGCTCAAATACAGAGAGCTTGTGTTCAATGGGAGGCGCATCCGACACGCCGATAAGTATCACCCTCTTCACACGCTCCGGATACAGGTGAGTCAGTGCCAGAGTGAGCATTCCTCCCACACTCGGTCCCACTACGGAAAATCGCTCAATTCCCAACGATTCAAGCAAACGCGCCTGCGCACGCGCCTGATCATTCGCCGTGACCAGCGGAAACCGGCTGCCCCACGGCTCACCATCCGGCGCTAGGGATGAGGGGCCTGAACTCCCATAGCAACTACCCAGAAAATTGGCGCACACGATGAAAAAGCGCTCCGTATCCAAGGGCTTGCCCGGCCCTATCATGCTGTCCCACCAGCCATCATAATTCTCCGGTTGCCAAAAACTACCTGCCTCCGGCAAACTCTCGTTGCGCCCGTGCGCATGGTGACTGCCGGTAAGCGCATGGAAGAGCAACACTGCGTTACTTGCATCCGGCGCTAGCGTGCCGTAGGTCTCGTATGCAAGTTGCGTATTGCTCAAAGTCTCCCCGCTGTCGAAACGAAAATCTCCGAGCGAGAAAACGCGACTGGTCACTGAGAAAGGCATGATCCACTCCCGGTACGAAAAGAGGCCGGTGAGACTCCACCGACCTCAGAAACAAGCTAGGCAAGGCAATCCAAGATCACTTGACACCTTTTTTGCTGAGGCGTGTGCCGGCGGTGGCTCCTTGGCGAGCCTTGAACTTGGGGTTGCTCTTGCAGATAACGTAGAGCGTACCCTTGCGCTTCACGATTTGACAATCTGCGTGGCGGCGCTTCATGGAAGCGAGTGAGGAAAGAACTTTCATGGGATAGAGGTACGGGTTAATATGGTTCGTAGAGCGAAGCCGCACAGCGGACTCTCGCTGACAGGAGCACGCATTATAGACAAATTGGTTCATTTGTAAAGACAAATTTTGGCAATTCGATTGTTTTTTTGTCAGGCACGCGCATTCGTGTTGCGCGCGCGAAAGGTTGGGGTTATACTGGGCTTGGTATCATTTCCCATGAAAACTCTGCGTTATAATCCAATCCCTGCTCGCTTTTACCAAACCACTCGCGACTCCCTGGCTGCCAACCTTCCTGAGGGCGCCTTGGTGGTGGTGCATGCCAACGACGTGTACCCCACAAATGCTGATGGCACGATGTTGCACCACCAAAATGCCGATCTCCACTACCTCACCGGCATTGATCAAGAGGAAACGACCCTTGTCATGCGCATTGGCGCAAACGGTCAACACACAGATACCCTGCTGCTGCGCGAAACAAATGAGCGCATCGTCATCTGGGAGGGCGCCAGACTCACTAAACAGGAAGCAACGGAGCTTTCCGGCATCAGCGATGTGCGTTGGTCTCATGAGTACCAGTCCCTCATCACCGAGGTCATGCAATCTGCCAAATTTGTGTACTGGGAGCGCGATACGCACCCGCGCCGCTATACTGATGTGCAGACACGCAATGAACGCATGTTCGTTGCCTTCAGAGCCAATTATCCGAATGCCGAGGTGCGCAGTCTCTACACCTTGCTCGCCAAAATGCGCTTGGTGAAGGGAGAGCCGGAGCTCGCACAGCTGCGCGAAGCCTGCAAGATCACCGGCGAGGGGTTCGCGGCCATCTTGCCGCACATCAAACCCGGCATGGGTGAATGGGAAATGGAAGCGCTGCTAAGTTGCGAGTACATTCGCCGCCGCTCTCGTAAGTTCTCTTTCCTTCCGATTATCGCCTCTGGTCCGGATACCTGCGTGCTGCACTACATCAGCAACCACAAGTCTTGCAAGGCTGGAGATCTCATCCTTTTCGACATAGGTGCAGAATATGGAGGCTACGCGGGCGATATGAGTCGCACCGTGCCGGCCAACGGACGGTTCTCTCCGCGCCAAAGGGCGGTGTATGAGGCTGTGCTGGCAGTGCATCGCTACGCCGCTTCGATCATGCTGCCCGGCGTGCGCAAGGCGGATTACGAGCGGCGCGTCCGCGTACGCATGGCGAAAGAGCTCGTGCAGCTCGGACTGCTCACGGCGCAGCAAGTGGAGCGCGAGGCCGATGACCCCACCTGCGTTCGCAAATATTACATGCACAGCGTCTCCCACTCCCTAGGGCTGGATGTACACGATGTGTGCCCCTCCGATCCGGTCTTCGCCGTCGGCCAGGTGTGGACTATTGAGCCGGGCATCTACATCTCTGAGGAGAATTTGGGCGTACGAATCGAGACGGACGTGCTCATCCACCCTGACGGCGTTGAGGATCTCATTCCCGGCGCTCCGCTAGAGGTGGCGGACATCGAGCGTCTCATGTGCGGTGCATGATGCCCGTGGCATCCGAGAGCAATCACGTCATTGTCCGGTTCATGCCACCCTCAGCCAAAACGGCTCTGAGCCGCATGGTAGAGGCATCAGGAGTTTTCGATCCATTTCGCGGGAAACGAATGCGGTTTCCAAGACGCGTTTTTTCGCACTTTTGACTTGTCAAGGGCGAAAAAAACTGTAAAATGCTGCTCGGTTTAGGGCATCGAGCTGTAGCGCAGTCTGGTAGCGCGCTTCGTTCGGGACGAAGAGGTCGCAGGTTCGAATCCTGTCAGCTCGACTTTGAGAAATGCCTGAGCCGTGCAATAAGGCTGCTCCCGCGAGAGCGGCGGACGGACGTGAGGCCGGTGCGCCACCTGCGCGATACGCTCCTGCTACCCCCCCTGCTCTCCACTCTAGCAACCTCCTACCTCAATCTCACAACTAAACTCCCAGTTATGTCCGGTCACAATAAATGGTCCAAAATTAAGTTCACCAAAGCCGCCGCAGATGCGAAAAAAGGCAAGATTTTTGCCCGCTATTCCCATGAGATCACCTTGGCTGCCAAGAGCGGCGGCGGGGATGTGGATACCAACCCGCGCTTACGCGCTGCGATCGAAGGTGCCAAGGCTGTTTCCATGCCCAAGGACAACATCGACCGAGCGGTGAAAAAGGGAACCGGTGAGCTGCAAGGGGCCACAATTCAGGAGGTGACGTACGAGGGTTATGGTCCGGCAGGCACCGCCATCATTGTGGAGGTCGCTACAGACAACACCAATCGCTGCTCTTCTGAAATCCGCACCATCTTCTCGCGCAATGGCGGCAACATGGGCACCCCCGGCTCGGTAGCATACCAGTTTGACCGCAAAGGGGAGGTTCGCATCGTGGATGAGACGCTCAACGAGGACTCCGCCACCGAGCTGGCTCTGGATTGTGGGGCAGACGATGTGGAAACTGGCGAGAATGACGGCGAATGGGTGTTTACCTGCGGCCCCACAGACCTGCAAACAGTCCAGGAAGCTCTCAGTGCGGCCGGCAAAAACGTCACGGGCATCAAGCTCATCTCTGTGGCGCAGAACACCACCGAGATCACCGATGTAGAAACTGCGCAAAAAGTAATGAAGCTCTACGATCTTCTGGATGATTACGATGACACGATGAACGTGTTCACCAATTTCGAGATTCCGGATGAAATCCTGGAGCAGCTTTCATAACGCGAGCGTAGTCCATCGGCGACAGGTTGAACAACTCATGTGATGATGAATACGGATAATCCCGTACCTCAGAAGGATGGAAGACCTTGGCGTCGCCGCCAAGGAAATTACGATGAACCAGCTGTTGGGACTAATCCCTACAACCAGCAGTATCCCCGCCCGCGTTTCTCCAATGACCGTCGCAACGCCGACAATCTGCGCAACAAACGCATCGGTTTTCATCGTCCAAAAAATCGCTTCCAGAAGCCCCACCGATCATACCCACCCTCTGCCCCTGACGGAGACAACACCCCTACGCGAGCCTATGTTCCTGTAGGCGAGCCTACCGAGCTTGTCGGTCTCTTGGAAATCACCAGCAAAGGCTTTGGCTTCGTCCGAGTTCCGGACAATAACTGGGCGCCCTCTACAGAGGCTGTCTATGTGCCGGCGGACATCATTGAAGAGCACCATCTGCGTCCCTTTGCGCAGATCAGAGGCATGGCGCAGAAGTACGAACGTGGGCACCAGCTCATCTCCGTCATGGAGGTCAACGGGCAACCGCCGGAGGTCGCGGCCAACAATCCCCACTTCGATGACCTGAAGGCGACCAATCCTACAGAGCGCATCTGTTTCGAGACAGTGCCTGACCGCTATACGACACGCGCGTTGGATCTGGTGGCGCCGGTAGCTCGCGGTCAGCGTGGGCTCATTGTGGCTCCGCCGCGCACGGGTAAGACAACGCTGCTCATGCACATCTCTGAAGCGGTTCTGGAAAAGTACGACGGGGAAATCACCTTGCTCGTCCTGCTCATCGATGAGCGGCCGGAGGAAGTGACAGAGTTCCGCCGCGCCCTGCCGGGAGCCGAAATCTATGCCTCCAGCAACGATAGCGGAGTGCGCGAACACTGTCGCATGGCTGAAATGTGCATCACCCGCGCCAAGCGTCTCGTGGAAGCCGGGCGTCACGTTCTCGTCGTCTTGGACTCCATCACCCGTCTTGCCCGGGCTTACAATAATTTGGACAAGGGAAGCGGACGTATAATGAGCGGCGGCATTGATGCCCGCGCCTTGGAGATGCCGCGCCGCCTTTTCGCTGCGGCTCGCAACACGCGCCAGGCCGGCTCACTCACTATCCTTGCCACGGCTCTCATTGAGACCAACAGTCGTATGGATGAGCTTATTTTCCAGGAATTCAAGGGCACCGGCAACATGGAGCTCGTTCTCAACCGTCGCATTGCAGAAATGTATATTTACCCGGCGGTAGATATCCTGAAGAGCGGCACCAGACGCGAAGAACTTATCCTTCCGGAGTGGATGCTTGAGAAAATTCACCTCATACGCCGGGCTCTCGCCGGACACAAACCGCCGGAGGCCATGGAGCGGCTGCTCTATTTCATGAAGCGTTGCTCCACTAACACGCAAATGCTCATGAATCTCAAGACGCGTTAGGTCCTCCTCGGGCAAGTTGAAGTAAGCGCCCCATCTCCGTCGGGTCGGTGCAACGGCGGAGTTTATATTCTACGTCTGCCGAAAAATCTTGGTAGCAGAAGGCGAGATATTTTTTCATACGGTTGCAATGTCCGGAGGGCGTGTATCGCTCCAGATGATGGCCCGTCTCTTCCAGTAGGACTGCGTAGTATTCCTGCATTTCTTCCGCTGTAGGCGCTGAGCCTCCACGCAGCTCGCGCAGCAAATACGGGTTGCGCACCAAGCCTCGCCCGATCATTAATCCGGCCGGTTCAACGGTATTCAACCATATTCTGGCCTCTTCCATGCTCGATATGTCTCCATTAGCAAACACCGGACAGCTCCCCCGCTGCACCGCAAGGCGCACAGCAGCCATACACGGCTCCCCTGCGTAGAGCTGTTTCCTCGTGCGCGCATGTACCATGAGCATGTCCGGATGCGAGTCGCACAGTGCATCAAGCACACGAGGAAACTCCTCCGCTCGCTCCCACCCTATGCGGCACTTCACGCTCCACGCTCCGGGAGGCAGCTGCGCCCGCAATGCCAAAGCAATCTCACGCAACAGGGGAAGCTTGCGCAGTAATCCCGCCCCGGCGCCATGTCGATTCACCAGCGGAGAGGGGCAACCCACGTTCAGGTTAATGCCAGCCACCGGCAGCCGCATCAGCGCCTCCGCATCCCTCAGCAGCGGCGTGGCAGCACTTCCCGCCAACTGTGCCCATACAGGAATCCCGGCAGGATTCTCCATGATGCACCGTAACGGCCCCTCCGACATCGCGCAAGTGGTGCGTGTACTCCGGAAATAGGGAGTCACCCAAAAATCCGGCAGGCAATGGATGCGCGTCAGTGTTCGCATGTACGCCAAATCCGTGACATCCTGCATGGGCGCGAGAGCCAGCATGGGCGATGTACTACTGTTTCCCTGCTCGATCATAAGTTCACGATCAGTAATACCGCAAACCCAGCCAATATGAGGGCAAACACGGCATCCACCACCCGCGTATGCCTCAGATAAGCCCCACGAAGCGGCGACCACTGCAGCATTCCGCTCCACAGCGCCCACCCGCCTATGCTGGCTACAAACAGGCTGGCAATAAGCGCAGGCACATACCACCTTAAGGAGGCATGGTGACGCAGAGCATCTGTGGTAAGCGACAAGATGAAAAGCATGCACTTGGGATTAAGGATATTGCATAGAAAGCCATTACGGATGAGCACGGAAACGGGCTCATGAGCAACGCAATCAGTATCCAGCTGCACTTGTGATCCAGCGCCAAATCTTGGGCAGATCCGCCACGCAAGATAGAGCAGCCAACACGCCGCAGCAATGATGAGCCAACTACTCCAGCTCTGCTCCAACACCCAGACTCCCAGCGTGCATGCCACAATGCTCTGAACAAGAAACCCCATATTGATGCCGAGCGCCACTGCCATTCCCCGCCGGAATCCCTGCGCCAGCGAGGTACGAAATACATAGAACACATCCGGCCCCGGGCTAAGCTGCGAGAGTACCAGTGTACCGCATATCACCAACAGGCTCACGATACTCTCTGCCATATCACGCCTCCTCTCCGTCTCCGCCCACCTTCGGCAGGGAATCCACCACATTGCCGGGCAAGGGCATTCTGCGTTGGCGTATATGCTCGGAAAGCTGAGGTGATTCCGCATACGCATTGCGTAGCATCTCCATCTTCGCATCCAAATCATCCGCATGGTGCAACACAAAAGCCTCCGGCGTTTTGGGAACTACGGGAGAACCAAATTCCAAGGTTCCGTGGTGAGATGCCACCAGATGCAGCAAATGCAACCGCACTTGTTCCGTAGGCGGTTTGAGTTTTTCCCACTCGTTACGGCGCGCCTCTGTGCACACCCCACTCCATAGCTTGTTGATGACCTCTATCCCCAGAGAAATATGCCCGAGCAATTCCCCGGTGTCGGTGTAAGGCATGGCCAACCCGCGCTCAGTATAGCCATTTTCCCACATCTTCCCGCAATCGTGGAAAAGAGCCCCTGTGAGTACCAGATCCCTGTTGACATGCGGGTAAGCATCGCACAGCGCATTTGCCGTGCGCATCACTCCGGCCGTGTGTTCCACAAGACCACCTCGGCGGGCATGGTGAAACCCTCTTGCGGCAGCGGCTCGGCGAAATCTTTTTTCGTGAGTGCTCAGCAGGGCGTCGCACAACGCAACCAGGCGCGGGTCACGAATCGTGCCTACCAGGCCGAGTATCTGCTGCCAGTCTGCACTCTGTCGTTTCTGCAATTCCACACTACCGACGAGCAAAATCTCCTCCTCTTCCGAACGCAGCGGTCGCACCGTAGCCCCTGACACCTCGATACCGAACTGCGTATTACACCACACCCCATCCATGGCTATTCCCGATTCCTGTTCAGCACCCTGCAGGGTCGAATACCAAGGCATATTTTCCCACACCTTCAGCATCAGACTCGACTCCGAATCAACCAGTTGCACCTCCATGTACGGCTTCCCATTCCTCGTCGTACGTAACAGCTTTTGGGCAATTTTCGCTCTCAACGTCCCTTGCGCCGGCTGCCCGTCTGCCAGCACCGCTGTCATCTGTGCAATACTTTCCCAAGTCATGCCGTCAGTTTACACCCCCTAGACATACGCGTCAAGTGGAGAAATATTGACAATCCCTTGAGAAATCAAGAACAATTTGCGCTTACACGCTCATTCCAACGCTAGCTCCGGGGGGAATCGAACCCTCATCTAAGGTACCGGAAACCTTCGTCCTATCCATTGAACGACGGAGCCGCCAAGTGGCACATACTGTGCCATAAATGGGGGGAGATGTCAAGCATAGAGTGAAAGAGGAAATGGGTAAATTGCACAGGCTAACCTTCAGCGGATTGTAAAAAAGCAAGGAAGTCGGTGAGAGAAGGGAACTGTGCGTCGGCAGCAGAGAGATCAGAGGCGGCAGTCATGCGATTCGGAACGGCAATGCATGGAATACCGGCGTTGCGGGCAGCAAGCACACCGTTCTCGGAGTCCTCAATGACGAGACAATCACACGCCGGAAGCTCCAAGAATTCACGCGCTGCAAGAAAGAGGTCGGGGGAGGGCTTCACGGCGAAGCCGTCCGTACGACAGAAGAGGCGTTCAAAGAAGAGCTCTGCCTTCAAATGCTCCAGCCAGCCGGCTACCCATCGACGAGATGATGAAGAAGCGACCACCATGCGAATAGCGTTCGTGCGGCACCATATCAACAGTTCCAAAGCACCGGGCATAAGTGTCTGAGAGGCCAGCACGCGTTCGATAGAAGCCTGCCTGGTGGCATTTTCAAAATCCCAGTCGTAGGATTTACCGGTCAGAAATTCGAGGTGAGCTGCAGGATCCCAGCGGGAGTAACCGGCACCCAAGCAATCCGCATACTCCTGCACAGAGAGCGTGCACCCCTCGCGCTTGTACAACTCCACCCACGAGTTGAAAATGGCCCACTCCGTATCCATAAGCACGCCATCGAAATCAAAGATAATGGCACGCGGGGTAGTCATGGTGCGCCGTGCAATTTAGCTCGTGCCCACTCGCGCATCGAACGATGTGCGAGGTTCTCGTAGATGAGGTAGATCGCTATAATCAAGTAGATCACGTTCGGAATCCACGCACTGATCCACGCTTGAATGAGCCCGGACTCGCCCAACGAAGTGAAAACGCGATACAAGAAAAGCATGAGCGCCGCCAGGAGTATCGCTATGCCAATGCCCTTCATCGGGCTGCGACGCTGGAAGGTAATCGCACTCGGCAGTGCCAGCAGAACCAACACCAAACAGCTAAAAATACGTGCAAGCCGCACATGCCACTCCGTACGATAGCGGCAGCGATCCAGTCGTGAGCCAGCTCCAGATTTGATGAGATCGTAGAGCACCGAGGTACCCATCGCATCTATGCGGTTGTCTTGCGTAGGGGCAATAATCTGATAAGGCTTCTCCTCCAACGGCAACACCAGCACCTCTGCGAACTCCTCATCTGGCGGGCGATCTCTGGCAGATGATAGCCGGCGGGTGTAGGCGTTGCAGAGGGTCCACGTGGCATCCTCCTTATTCCAAGTGGCTCGTTCAGCCGTAATTTGAAAGAGGAGTTTGCCAGATTCCACACTGTCGAATTGCTCAATGGTGAGATCACGCATGGGTTCACCGGGATTTGAAAAGGAGGCCGGACGTTTTATGCTCCAAATGCGCGCGCAAGCATCGCTGTGGTAGATAATGGGGAAAGGTCTATCGTTGCTGATCTTTTCCTGCTTGAGAATCATCTGGCGGTAGAGAGAACCGTTCGGCGCCCAGTGAAAGCCAAAGATGCCGTATGCTGCCGCAGCGAGAGCTCCATACAAAAACACGGGCCAGCAAACACGCATTAACGAACGACCACTCTGCAGCATGCCTGTCAGCTCACTCGTACCGCTCAGCTTGCTCAAACACCAAAGGGCACCCATCATGATGGTGTAGGGTAGGATCTGGTAGAGAAACATGGGGAGCTGAGAAGCGTAGAAGAGAAGCGCCTGGCGCAGCGGGTCATCAAAGCGGGTACGAAAACGCTCCATGTTATCGGTAAAATCCGCCAGCATATAAATAAGCAGCAAAATTGCCGTACACAAGAGAAAATAGTTGATGAAGCAGCGACTCATATAACGGTCCATCGTCCCCATCACCGAATATGCCAACGCCCCAAACATAGGAATATAACAGAGAGCCAGCAACAGAATCGGCCGGAACTTTTGCTCCAACGGGTAGCTCTCCGGCATGCCTGCCACCTCCCAGCGCATCTGCTCTAGCTCGCTCGGTACCAATATGAGTGCAAGCACCGTTCCCCCCGCAAAACAGAGCAGCAGAAGCAGCATGTTCTTGAGAATTCGCGCCATGATGATGCTCTGCAGAATGGTTGAACGATCGACAGGCGCAACTGCACCTCAGATGCCTTTCTCAAGGCGCTCTGCCAAGTATTCCGGCAGTCCGACGCTGCGTATGGCTGCCTGTGCAGCGCGTATATCGTACTCTACACGCTTAATAATGACGCGGTTGAGATCTGTGTCGTAAATGCCATAGCACGCACGAGGATCATTATCACGTGGCTGCCCGACGGAGCCTACATTGATGAAATACTTGAGACCAGGGAGAAGCTGAAAATCTGTATATCCTCTCAGATAAAGGGGGTGCAAACTTTCATGATCCTCCGATGCATGTTTGCCATCCCACACAAAAATTTTGGGAACATGGGTGTGACCATGGAAGCAAACATGCGGAAATTGGCGAGGAAAGTTGTTGGATGCATCACTTGCGTTGATGATGTAGTTCCACGCCTTGGGGTGATCCAGCGAGGAATGGACGATGGAGAAGGAGACGCCGGTATCCGTGCGCACGATGCCCTGGTACTGAAGGCGGGAAAGCCAATTCCGCTGCGCCTCATCCAACTGGTCGCGAGTCCAGTCCATGGCTTTGCGAGCAGCCTCGTTCATGCGAGCGTTGGACGGGGCGACAACCTCCTCATCATGGTTGCCTTTCACGACACGACGACGATCCAAATTCAGATTACGCACCTCGTTCAAGCACTCGGATGGGTAAGCATTGTAGCCAACCACGTCCCCGAGGCACACCAACTCGCTGCGTTGGCATTGCATGAAATCCATATCATCCATCACCGCCCTCAAAGCGTGGTAATTGGCATGGATATCGCTGATAATTGCAATCTTAGCCATATGATGGCTGCATTGTACTACGGTGTCGGATCAATGACAAGTCCAAATTTTAGCCTTGTAGCATGTGCATTCGGACAAAAATAGGAGGACAATTGCCGGGAAAGGCAAGGGAGGGGAAAGCGTTGAGCCTCCGGAGATGGAGAATTTTGAACAACCGAAACCAAGGGTACGAACACAACCGCGGCTTTCGCATGAAGAGAGAAAGCCGCAGACATCGCCACTTGGAAAGAACCGGGGCGTAGAAATTAGTTCTCGGCAGGAGTAACGGACGAAGCAGGAATCTCTTCCTTGTTCGTGAAACGCCATTTCACCTTGTTGCGTTTGCTGGCGGAGCGAGCCTTGCGGCGCTTCTCATCCATCGGGCTTTCAAAAGCGCGACGACGGCGCATTTCTTCCAGAATACCCTCGGTATCCAGTTTGGTCTTCAGGCGCTTGAGCGCGCGGTCGATGGGCTCTCCTTTACGAACAGTGACAGAACGCATAGTAGTGTAATAGGTGTGAATAGACTCCGTATAATCGGAACGGGGCAGCAGGTTATACTAAAGCTCTCCCCTTGTCAAGCGTTTTTCTGCACCAAAGAAGTTAATTTCAACAAAAAATTGCAATTGCTTATTTGAAAATGCGTTTGCTGTTTTACGATTTTCGACGCAAAATGGCTAACGACCGCATGCCAGTTTGGACAATTGCCCAGATCATAACCCAGAGAGGTGAGGATGTCGTGGGGCGACTCCAACGTGACAGACAACGGACTGCACATGACTGAGAAACAAATAACCACGATATGCTTGACAAACTGTCCGATATGGTGTAGAATGGCAAGTATGCAAGGGATGGGACGCCTGTTAGTGTGCGCACTGCTAATTGCGTTGTGCGCTTCTTGTTCGTCCATGTGGACTCAGAACAAGCCAAGAGAAGAGGAGACAAAACGAAAGTCTCTTCCTCCTCTGCACTTGGGCGCGGTTCATCATGTTTACCCTGCGCAAAAATTTGCTCTTCTACGTATTATTGGTCCCATGCCTGGTCCGGGAACAACCTTAATTTCGCACCCGGTGGATGGATCCAATTCGCGCATCGGCAACCTTGTGGTGGCAGAGAACAGCAAGCCCCGTAATGGAATGCTGGTTGCTGATATTCGCTCCGGAACGGTGGTCAGTGGAGACCGAGTGTTCTTGTACCGTAATGTGGCTCCACCCGAGCAAACTGAAACGAACACCATTCCCCGCGCAGACACTACGGAAGATTCTTCTACCTCCCCGAAACCACCGCCCCTGCAAATTCGTACCACCGGCACTACCCAGCTGGAAGCTGACACTGACAAACCGAACACCGACACCGCAGCGCCCATTCCCGACCCCGTCCCGGTGAATGGTCCCCATTCCATGCCCTCTCCACCATCCACTCCTTCCACGATTCCGGATTACCTTAAGGATATACCGGATGATATCAACGAATGGAATTAAAAAACCAAGTATTCAATTAACTCAACCATGCCTCGAAAACCAAAAAAGACAACACCTAGTAACTCTCCGGAAAACCACAAAGACGCCGAAAGAAATCCCGAATCGGGAGGGCAGAAAGCTTCGCCCAAGCGGGCAAGGAAGCAATTGGCGTCTGCGATGACTTCCGAGGATTTGGAGACCCTCTCTCAGATTGTCAAGCGAGCTCAAGTGGTACAGGGTTCGTTGGCTGTTCTGGCTCTTTCTGAGCTCTTCAAATGGTTCGGAGCGATCTACCGGCAAGTCACCAGCTCCTGCACCGGCCATGAGACATCCTCAGCAGAAATTACATCTCTGTTCCGCGACGTCATGGAGCTGCGGGGCCTCCTCTCCGCTGCTACCGGTGAAGAAGTTACCGTTCCGAAGCGTCGGGGACGTCCTCGCAAAGCGCAAACCGAGACTTCTGCTAAGCGCTCCTCTGATGCGCCGGTGGAGGTGCAACCGAAGCGTCGCGGACGACCGCGCAAAGTGCAGACGGAGACCTCTGCAAAGCATTCTTCTGAAGCTTCCGGGGAGGCAAAGCCTAAGCGCCGCGGACGTCCGCGAAAAAATCCACTACCGGAGTCCTCTGCTGAAACCGGGGGAGAAAAGGTCAGTTCGATCAAACGCAAAACAAGGGGAACCTCTGCCAAATCCGAAAAAGCTAAACGTACCACCGGCAGGCCTAGGACACACGTAGTGGAGCAAACCGAGGAGGTCACTGAAGTCGTCCTCCAAGCGAGCGAGCAACCTGATGCCGCTCCTCAACTGGTGGAGGTGCCACCCCCTGTCCAGGTGGTAGAAGCGCCCACCATTGAAGTATTGATGCCCACGCCGGAATCCCCTGCCCCCGCGAATGACCACCAAGAGTGATCAACCATCTGCCGTCACTTGGAATTCCCAGCTTGGGACCATGCTGGCTGTGGCGGGGAGTGCTGTAGGGTTTGGAAATTTTCTGAGATTTCCCGGCCTTGCAGCACAATACGGCGGCGGCGCGTTCATGATCGCGTATTTTAGCGCGTTTTTATTGCTCGGTGTACCTCTCTGCTGGGTGGAATGGTCCATCGGAAGGCGGAGTGGTGTACTCGGTGGGCATAGTTGCGCCTCGGCGTTTATGCTCATTACCCATTCCACGGTATGGAAATATTTAGGCATTGCCGGGGTGCTTGCCCCACTCGGTATCGGCATGTACTACATGTACCTGGAGGGTTGGACACTCGGCTACTGCTGGAGTACGGCCACCGGCGCGCTCAATCTGCATAGCAGTGAGGAGTTTGCCGACTTCTTTACACATTTCACGGGAAGTTCAGCGGATGGCGCGGCTTACACAGGAGGCAGCACCCTGCCGTACTTTTTTGCCATTGCCATCGTGGCAAATTTATACTTGCTCTACCGAGGCATCACTCGAGGCATCGAGTGGTTTTGCAAGTGGAGCGTGCCGGTGTTGCTCATCACGGCGTTCGTTATATTGGTTCGAGTCCTCACGCTCGGCACACCGGATGCTGCCCAGCCTTACCGCAACGTGAATCAGGGTCTTGGCTACATGTGGAATCCGTCCAAGACTGTGCTGATGGTAGATGACAAAACAGTGGAAATGATTCCCGTGGATGCTACCAGAGAGCAGGCCGACCAAATCTTCAAAAAGGTGCAGCAGACCTACCCGGGAAAAGAGGTCGTGCGCGAGCACGTCTCACTCATCCGCGGACTCATGAATCCAGATCTCTGGATTACTGCTGCCGGACAGATTTTCTTCTCCCTCTCCATCGGTTTCGGAACTGTGCTCACCTACGCCAGCTACGTGGCGAGGCGCAAAGATATTGCTCTCGTCTCGCTCACGGCCAATGCCGCGAATGAAGCAGTGGAAGTCGGATTGGCAGGCATGATGATCGTGCCCGCAGCTGTTTCCCTGCTCGGTGTAGCCGCTGCGGCAAGCGCCAGCACCTTCGGCTTGGGCTTCAATGTACTGCCGGAGGTTTTCGCAGCCATGCCCGGTGGACGCATTTTTGGCACGCTGTTCTTCGGTCTGCTGTTTCTGGCATCCGTCACCAGCTCCATCTCAATTCTTCAACCTACCATGGCTTTTCTGGAGGAGTTTTGGCGACTCACGAGAACGCAGAGTGTCGTGATGGCCGGGCTGATTATCGTTGTGGGAGCTTTCGCAGTATCGTGGTATACCGGCGAGGAAATGATGGCTCTCAGCACGCTTGATTTCTGGATGGGTACCATGTGCCTCTATCTTATCTCTGCACTGTATCTGGTACTCTTCCGGGCGGTATGGGGTACCCGCAATGGCATTCGTGAACTCGGTCGAGGCTCTCGCATTCCATTACCCGGCGGACTAGGCTTCGTCATCAACTGGATTACGCCGGCAATCCTGTTCACCATTTTCGGCTCATGGCTCTACAAAAATATTTTTCACTCCACCAGCGAACACATTACCAATTTGCTGGCTGCCAAACCCGGGGCCCTGCTGCCAATGGCATGGATGCTCGTCATCTACATCTTCATGATATTTGTCGTGCACACATCTCGCCGCTTTCACAAACGTCCTGCTAAATCAACGCCTCCGGTCTCATGACTCTCTCCGGCATCATTACCATGATTCTTTCCATCGGCTTCGTATGGGGGCTGCTCACGGTGTGCGTGTACCGCCTCCTCCGCGATCCCGGCGAGAAGCCCGCACGAAAAAAGGCGAAAAGCTGATTTGTCTGCACTCCGCTCTTCCTCACACCTCGAACAGGTGGGTCACGGAATCATCATTGTGAATGTTTGCTATCGCCTGCGCAAAAAGCGGCGCAATGCTCACCGTGTCCACGTGCTCCCCACATGCCATGGGGACAGAGTTGGAGGTGAGCAAACGCTCAATCGGGCTCGCCTTTAACCGTTCGCGAGCCTTGTCATTGAGAACGGCATGTGACACACCAGCAAATATACGGGCCGCGCCGTGTTCTTTCAGGATAGCCGCTGCTGCACACAGTGTACCGCCGGACTCGGTCATATCGTCCACTAGCAACACGTCCTTGCCATCCACATCCCCGATCACCGCGTGGGCATCGACTTCAGTGGCAGAAATTCGTTGCTTAGCAACAATCGCGAGTTGAGTACCCAGGATATTGGCGTAGTTTTTGGCGGTCTTTACGCCACCGATGTCGGGGGAAACAACCACCAAATTCTTGAGATCCTTCACGTAGTGCTCCTTCAGGTGCTTGATGAGTACCGGCAAAGAGTACAGATGATCCACCGGTATCTCGAAGAAGCCTTGAATCTGTGCCGCATGCAGATCCATGGTGAGAACGCGGCTCACCCCTGCCGCCGTCAGCAAATTGGCCACCAACTTGGAGGTGATAGGCACTCTTGGCTTATCCTTGCGATCCTGCCTGGCGTAGCCATAAAAGGGCATCACCGCCGTGATTCGGCTGGCGCTCGCACGACGCACGGCATCCACCATCACCAATAGCTCCATCATGTTGTGATTCGTCGGCGGGCACGTCGGCTGGATGATGAAGACATCCGCCCCGCGAATGCTCTCTTTGATTTGAACGAAGCTCTCGCCATCCGGGAACGTATTGACCGCTGCATCGCACAGGGGAAGCCCCATCACGTTTGCTATTTCCTTGGCCAAAGATGGGTGGGCGGTTCCGCTGATCAGTTTCATATCGCAGGTAAATGGTGAGTTCGCATTCTATCGTAACACTTCGCCCCCAAAATGCAAGCACGGAGTCCACAGCAAACGCATTAGAAAACGCGTTTCTTGTTTACGATTCGTTGACAATGTGCCTATTGCGATTTTTAAACCCATCATGCATTTTGGAATGAGAAAAGAGATAACTTCCCTCGCATCATGAGAAACATTCCTTGTCGTGGTTTACTGCAGAGCAAAACGGGTTACCCCGACCGATTGGAATATTTTCCTCTGTTGCTTGACTTCCTTCAAAAACATTTGCCCTGGGGTCACTGCAGTGCAAACGCATTTGAGAGAAGGTTCATCAACAGAGAAAATGCTCTTATTGATTGATATCCCTGTTTATACGTATCAGAATCATCACAACAACCGGTCATTATAATGATGGATCTAGAGGAATCTCTGCATACGTTAATGATCCGAAAAAAAATCTGCGCAATGCGCACATTATTAATATATCGTACATCGTAAGTTGACTCACCGGCACCACATTGCCTGGTTGCTTCGGAGTCGCCCCACGACTCCTCACCCCTGCGGGGCAAAAGCTACGCTTTTGGCCAAACTGGCATACAGCCGTCGCCAGTTTTCACCCCTGCGGGCAGCGCATGCGCGCTGTCCATACGCACTTACAGCCGTCGTGCGTGTTGTACATCGTACATAGGCAACCACATTTTCTAATGCGGTTGCCCTGGGGTCACCTGATTTTGCCTTGCTATGTGCGCAACAAGCTGGTATCATACTCCCAGCTTTGATTCCCGAGTCCACATGAAAAAATTACTTCTCTTCACACTTCTGGCTGTCGTGTCCGCGTGCGGCGTGACGTGGGCACAAGATTCGCCGGAACTTACGCCCCCCCCGGATCAACCGGATGAAAACTATGAAGCGCCTTTGTACCCTACCACAGGCGTACGTTTTGTGGTGTGCAGTCCTCTCGATAGGCGACTCCCTTCCCCCCTCTACGCACTCTACAAGGACAAATATATGCCCATCTACATATCTTCTCGCGGACCGAGCGAACGCGTGCTTCCGGGAAGCGATGGTCATATCCGCCTCTACGAGAAGGATCCTGGGGATGCGGAAGATCCGGGCAAACCGTTTCTGGATATAACCCTTCCCCAGGAGGCGAGCAAGGGTCGTGTTGTCTGTCTCGTTGTGCTCGGGGCAGAGAAAACGAAACCGCAATATTTTTACATCCGCGAAACCGAGCTGCCCGTGGGTGGTTTCTATGTACTCAACTTTTCGCCCGTTCCCATTGAAATAGTATCTGTCACAAAACCTGGTAAATATCCGGACAAAGGAGACAGGATTGCCCCTTTCAAACGATCCGAGAATAACTGCATCTCGACTTCAGGCCGGAATGTGTGGGCCTTCACCAAGGAAAAACATCCTGACGTTAAAACCCTCGAATATCTTCTGCGTGTTCCCTCTGAATCCGAAGACGGTACGCCTATGCCGCTTCGTGGCTCCAAATTCGCCATGAGCAAAGGCTCCGCGTACGTCATCATCGTCGTCAAACACCCCTCCAATGCTCAGCAGTTTCGCCTTATCTCTTTTTCATACAGCAATGAAGCTGACATACGCAATGCGGCAAATGCCAGCAAGGCCAACAACAAAGCACCTCGCGGCGGACAGCGCAGCTCCACCCCGCGCTAACTCCGGTACACACCATGAGCAAACTTCAGGAGGGAGCTATTGCGGAGCGGATCGCACATATTGGCGACCAGTTCGCCATCAGTGGCGATTTCTTGTACGGTGAGGAGTTGCGCAACGGCCACATTAACACAACGTACCGCGCGTGCTACCGCACGGATGATGGTCATGTGGATCGGTACATCCTGCAACGCATCAACGATTACGTTTTCAAGGATCCTGCGCAGGTGATGAAGAACGTCGAAAAGGTGACGCGACACATATCATGGAAGGTGCTGCGCCGCCGCAAAAACGCCGCAGGACAAACGCTCACTCTTTACCCGGCACGCGGAGGTCGCAATTATATCAACCTGCCTGAGGAGGGCGGCATGTGGCGTTGCTACAACAACATTGAAGGCACTCACACTTATGATGTGGTAGAAAACACGCGCCAAGCATACCAAGCAGGGTATGCTTTCGGCTCATTCCAGGAGCTCGTTTCGGATATGAATCCTGAAGACATCCGCGAGTCTATCCCTGATTTCCACAATACTCCCAAGCGTTTTGAAGCCTTGCAAAAAAGCGCTGCGGCGGACATTATGCACCGTGTTGCTTCTTGCAAGAAAGAGCTCGAGCTTATCCGCTCCTGGTCCCCGCAATTCAGCAAATTGGTGGACATGCAGAGAAGCGGCGAACTCCCCACTCGTATCACTCATAATGATACAAAAATTAACAACGTCATGCTGGATGAGGAGACCGATGGCGCGGTTTGCGTCATTGATCTGGACACTGTAATGCCGGGTCTCTCTCTCTACGACTTCGGCGACATGGTACGCACGGCCACCTGCATGGCGAGTGAGGATGAAACGGATCTCTCCAAGGTACATATGCAAATGCCTTTTTTTGAATCGCTCGCCGAGGGCTACCTGGACGCAACGCACGATTTTCTCACACCTAATGAAGTGAATATGCTCGCCTTCTCAGGCTGGCTTATTACAACCGAAATCGGCATGCGTTTTCTTACGGATTATTTGGACGGCGACAAGTACTTCCGCTGTGAGTACGCGGAGCATAATCTTGTTCGCGCCCGCAACCAGCTTGCTCTCGCCGAGAGCATACAATCCAACATTCCCCGCATGCAGAAATACATCCTGAAACTCATCAAATCGTACGCAGACTAACCTCTATGTTCCGTTTTATTCACACATTAGCGCTTATTCTCTGCATGCTGGCAGGGTTCTGCTACTTGCCGGCAGTGGCTTTTGGAAAATCTTCTAAGGGTGCTGCTGTCGGAGAATCCCTGCGCGATTCTTTCCCCGGCATGGAGAGAGACGAGGCTCTTTATCTGCTGCGCCTGAACCACTGTGAGGTTACTGTTGTCGTAGACGGAAGCGTCCCTCTGCTTGTGCTGGTGAAAGGCGAGTCCCAAGAACAAGCCATGCAGACAGCAAAACAATTTGCCGCCCTTATCGACCCAAAATGCACAGTCACTCCCTTTGTGGGAAACGAACCTGCTGCCTCCATTTTTACGCCGTTTATTGACTCGTTGGATAATTACCTCTATAGCCCGATGCACATGATTCTTACCCCTTTCGACGAGTGCCATAAGCTTACGCGATTTGTCTCTTGGAAGGAAGGCGTGCTCACAGCCTTAGTCAAGGATCGAGGTGGTCGCCGGAAAGGAGAAATGGAAGTTACCGTCATCCCACGGCAGAGGCATATGACTTTCGCCAAAGTCAAAAAAGTGCGCGGCAACCTCACGTATAGTGAATTCGTCTACCCCACCGGCCGCCGTGCACGCACGTGGGGGTTCGCCGGTACACGCCAACTCACGCCCCAGCGAATCAGGGACATGAAAAAAGATTTCAAATGCAAAGAAGTCGTTGCTTTCTTCGACAATGAACGCGGCGACCAAACTTGTATCCTCGACTATGGGAAACATGCATACGTTGGTGATCCTAATTCCATTTTGGAAACTATCCGCAGCGAGGTTACCCCCCCCGCGTCCCCATTTCCCGGAGAACGATCTTCCTTGGCCTGCTGAGCACCCCTCCACTTCCCCAGCAAAACCATGAACATGCGCGGTCTCATCGTTCTACTGCTTTTGGTCGCCGTAGCGGTTCTTACCAACTACGCCTCTGCGGCGGAGGATCGTGAATCATCTTCCTCCATTAGGTTGTATGATTTCAAAGAAAAATTTCCTGAAGCAGTGAGAGATGGTGAGTGCTACTTATTGAAGCTGAACGACTGCCATATTGTGGCCGTCAGCTCTCCCTATGCCTCCGGGCAAATTGAGCTGATCTTTGTGAACGCTAAGAAGAAATCTGCCGCTCAAAAAGTTGCCCAAGAGTTGGCAGCGGCCCTTTCCAGTAAGTGTAGAGTTATGCCTTTCGAAGGCCGTGAACCTTGGGCAGCTATCATCTGCCCCACTGAAAATAAAAATCGCCGCTATTCAACCTCGCTCATTCTTTATCCTGACGGAGGAAGAAGTGTGCGCTTTGTTGGGTGGCAAGGCAAATTACTGCGCGTCCAAGTGGATTACAGCGTCTCTAATTACGCGCGCAAGAAGCGTCGCGGCGTCATCGAGATGCTGCTGGACGTCACATCTTCATCTCTCAGTCACGTGGAATTCCGCATAGTTAAGGGGCGCTTGGACGAGGAAGATATGGTCGATTTTTTGGACAGTCGCTTTCCAAATAGCAGTTCCTATCTGCCCATGTTCTCATCACGCGAAGAAAGCGAACTCAGATCCAAGTTCCCTGGCTGCGATCTTGTCGTGTATAGCATGAGTTCAGACTTCTGCGTTGCCAACAAAAAGGGCAAGGCATACCATGTCGGCACCATTGACGGCGTCTCGGCCTATCTCCGTTCAAAACATCCCACCGCAAAGTTTAATTATCCTGAAGAAAACATGGATTGGCCGGACAAGCGCATTGCTCAGGATGAAACCTCTACCGACAGCGAGCACAGCACTGCTATGGGTTCCTCTTCAGAACTCACTTCATCCAGCGACAACAGTGGAGAAACCACTGCTCTTGGAAAGACGGCTTCTTCCCCCGCGGGTGACAATACCGCCATGAGAGCCGCTACTGCCGCCATGGAATCCATTTACAACAGCATGGGGGAAGCTTCCAGAGGCGCCCGTCTGAACGTGGATAGCGAAATCGCCCGGTACATCCAGATGCTCCGTTCACTCTGATAACCTTTCTTTTCCTGTGGAGCACCGCAAACAGCACCTTCTTTTCGAGTCGCAGCGTCTCACTCCGGGGGAACGTGTTCTCGCTCTGCAGCGTCTCTTCTCCCGCGTAGCCTCACAAGTCCAGGCGCCGCATTCTCCCCAGTACGTGCCACAGGATGTGCTTGCTGCACACGAGGAGCTCGAGAGTCGCGTGCGACACCTGCTCAACGCCGCTGCTCTCGCCCATCCGGACCGCGCCAAACTTGCCCTGCTGCGTAAAATCGACAAACGTCTCACCGCACTGCCGACGCGTATCTTAAACGCCCTCTCTGCCAATGCAGAACAGGACTGGATGGTGTGCTATCGCAGTATGGTTGAGCTGCATGAACTGCTGGAGGATGCTCACCTAGTGGATGATGAGCAGGAATACACTACTCTTGCGGAAATTATGGCTCGCCTCGCACTTGCACTCTCGCGTTCTGCTGCTGTGCGAGTGGATGCGGCTTCTATGTTCGTCCTATGGCTCATGCAGGTGCACCTGCAACGCAATTCACCACGTAAAAAGCGCCGTGCCTCGCGCAAATCCTCATTCTCTACCCGCCATGCCCCTATCCCCTCAAAAAATCGGTAAAGCAAAAGAAGCCTTTGACTCCGCACGGAAAGGCACACTTTGGACCCCTCGCAACACGCTGCTCGCCATTTTGGCTCTGCTTTACTTAGTCATGCCCTTTGATGTTTTGCCAGATTGGCTGTTCCCTCTCGTGGGCTGGCTGGATGACTTGGGAGTACTCACTTTTGTGTCTCTCTGGATTTTTTCGCATCGCGGCTCTCCTCCACCGCTGGATCAGGATAAGGAGTAGAATCTAACGCTCGCTGAGCCGGGCGATACCCCTGCGCCGCCGCTTTACGCCACCACTCACGCGCAGCTGCCGGATCCGGCGCCATATCCAGTCCGGCTACCCCATTGTAAAGCAGGTTACCGTACGCGAACTGTGCTGCAGGCTCGCCTTTTTGCGCTGCAATGGAGATGCGATCCAAGTACCGCTGCAACCCCTTCTTTTGTTCCTCCGGCGGCAGGGGGGATTCACCCGGTTCTCCTCGCCGCTCCGCATTCGCCTGCACGGCAGCGCCCCTCTCTATTCCCCGCACGGCACGCATAACTCCCGGCACGATGCAGCACAGACACATCACACACATCAGCACGTATTGCCACACCGGCACCCGCATGCTGCGCCGCAACAAAAAGGGTCTCACCCGACCTCTACTGCCCGTTGTGTACCGGGAGTTCCTACGCTCACTGCGTCTTTCCGCATTGCGGGATGACATGCGGGCATGGTGACGCGGCATCTGTGCCAATTCGGGCAAGCGGTCATACTTTTTATGCCGCTCCAGCCAGCTATCGTACTCCGCACGCCGCGCTGCATCACCTAGTTCATGCCAAGCCTCGGCCAGCAATTTGAACTTTTCGACTGAGGCAGCATCATTCTCGTTGTGATCCGGATGCAGTTGCATTGCGAGCCGATGATAGGCAGCCCTTATGTCTCTCCTATCGGCCTCCGGTTTTACCCCGAGTATCTCGTAGTAGTCGTCACGCATTGCACTGCCTCTTCTCGTTGCTCCCGATCATTCGACGAGCAAAGCTCATCAAGTCTTCTCTCGCCTCCCAACCAAGTAGTCGAATTTTATCCGTCCTCACACGCATATTCGCGCGCCCGCGGCGCTCCGACAGTGCAGCGCTCCCTCCCTGTTCCGCAAACCCATCACAGAGGGCATCCAAGCTGCTGTACAATTCCCCAAGTTGCCGTGTTTCTCCGCACACATTATATACCTGCCCACCTTCACCGCGTACCGCCAGCAGCATGAGCGCCCGCGCCGCATCCGTCACATGCACGTAGTTCACCCACCTCTCTCGTCCACCGGGTAATTCACGACCAGATTGCGACAGGTAGCGGCGCACAATCTCGCACCTTCCAGGACCATACAAAGCCGCCAACCTGGCCACCACTCCCCCGGAGTTCAGCACCGCCTGCTCCGCACGCAGTAACGCGCCCATTTTCTCTCCCGTCCCCGAACACGTACTCGCCTCTGACACCACGCCGCCATCCTGTCGCTCATATACAGAACAAGTCGAACAGAATACCACGCGAACCCCCGGTGCCGACCGCACCAGCTGCTCCGCTACCTCTGCATAGCAGCTCCGATAGGCCGCCGCATCGCCACCATGCGTCGCGGTGCAGCCATATATGACCTGGGGAGGACATATTTTCAGGGCTCGCTCCAGCGTATCAGCTCGCTGAGCCGCTCCATGCACATCTGCCGCAGCACAGTGATCAATACTGAGCACCTGTACCCCAGTGGCGCGGTTGAGGCGCACCAGCTCACTTCCCAAAAATCCGGCTCCCACCACCCACGCACGCTGTGGGGGCTGGATCATGACTGCACTCCTCGCCGTGCGTACCATGCCTGCGCCAGTTCCAAGTCATGCGGCAGGGTAATTTTAAGATTCATGCCAATCTGCACCAGCTTGGGGCGCAATCCCAGCTGCTGCAACGCCGTGACCTCGTCCGTACACTCATTCCCGCATGCGGCTTGCAGCGCCTGTCGCAGTATCCCGGCGCGGCAGATCTGGGGAGTTTCCATTCCCCACATGCCCGCACGCTCTACCTGCTCAGGCAAGCAACATCCTTCGGCATCCGCCCGCTTCAAAGTATCCACTACAGGATGCGCGCATGCCGCGGCTCCATATTGCTGCGCTGCGGACAGGCAAGCACGTATTCCCTCCGGTGTCACGAACGGACGAGCGCCATCGTGCACCGCCACCCAAACTTCATCTCCGCCGACCTCGCGCAGACCGGACAACACCGAATCCTGCCGCCTCCCCCCCCATCTGCGCGTTGCACAGGCACAGATCCGGCACTCTCCCACGGTCTCAGTTCGTCCCAACGCGCCTGCTGGCAGACAATGACAATGCGTTCTGCCCCGGCCTGAGCAAAGGCACGCACGCTATGACAGAGCACAGGCAGGCCAGCCAACGGAGCTGCCAGTTTATCGAAACCTGCACGCCGGGACTGGCCGGCGGCTACAATCACAGCGCAAAACATCGCGTGTCAGCTCAACCTTTGCCCTACCATGGCGGAGAGGAGCTTGCCCGGAGCACGACCCTCTGTGCGGGCTTGCATCTCTTTCATCACACGCCCCATATCCTTTTTGCTCGTTGCTCCCAGCTCATTGAGCACAGCTTCCAGTATCGGCAAAATTTGTTCCTCGGTCATCTCTGCCGGTAGAAAGGCCGAAAGCGTTGCCATTTCCGCCCTTTCCTTCTCAGCAAGTTCGCCGCGTCCGGCTTGTTCATACATGCGGATAGAATCCTCGCGCTGTTTGAGCTGCTTACGCACTACGTTGAGCGCTTCGTTGTCCGGCAGCTCTTCGTGCACATTTCCTTTCGCTACTTGCGCATTCTGCAACGCCGTCTTGAGTCCGCGCAGCGCTCCCAGCGCCACCGTATCTTTCCCAAGCATCGCTGCCTTCATCTTCTCTGTAATCTGCGTATATATCGTACTCATGACCTCGTTATTTAAGCAGCTTTTTTTCGTTCTGTCAATCCTACGACCCAAGGCAAACGCATTAGAAAATGCGTTTGCCTATGTACGATTTACGATCATTGGCATCCCATAACGTCGTCGATGCGATGACGTCATACGCATAATTACGGGGGTTGGCAGG
>CANRJD010000025.1 GCA_947630815.1 uncultured Akkermansia sp.
GCCATGACCCCCGGTACGCCGCAGCCCATGGAAACGAGTAGTGGAATGAAGGATTTCCCGGACAGCCCGATGGTGCGAAAGATGCGGTCCATCATGAAGGCCACACGCGCCATGTACCCGCAATCTTCCAGCAGGGAGAGTAGAAGAAAGAGTACGGCCATTTGCGGAAGGAAACCCAGCACGGCACCCACGCCCGCCACGATGCCATCCGTGAGCAGAGAACTGAGCTGCGTGCTGCAATCTAACCCGACACGTCCGAGTAGAGAGATACCGATGCTCACCCCGCTGAGTACGGTCAGCCACAGGATATATTCTGCTCGGGAGGCGCGTCCCTCCAGTCGGAAAGGATGCAGCCCCATGCCAGCGGGAACGCTGCCGTACTGATTCGCGTGTTTGGTACCACGAAAGCTTATGCAGGCGAGTAGCAGGAAGGCGTTGGCGATATAGAGCAGGTACATGACGCCTACGTGCAGCCAGCCCGGCATATGCGGGCACATGTACTCCAAGAGGAAGGGTGCGATGGCCAGGTAAAGCCACGAGCCATTCAGCCCAATATCGTGCAGCCGACGCAGTGTTGCGGGGAAAATGAGGCACATGGCCAGCACCGCACTGAACATGGTGAGGCACTCTGCGGACGCGGGACTGGAGCCGATGAATCCTGCAAGCCAGCCGCCTACCACCGGACCGAAAAGTACATCATTTGCCCAATCGGTGCCCCAACCGCCTACCGTCCCAATGGAGATGTAGTAAATGGCCCACATGATCAGCACAAAAATGACCAGTCCCCACACTCGGTGCGTCAACAGGCGATCCACGCGAGCTGAGAAGCTCTCAACCCGTTTCTCCCCGTTCAGGACTTCCTTCATGAAAGAGCAAATGGCATCGTAACGCCCGCCTGCGATAATGGAAGCAATATCATCATCCGCCTCTTTTTCCAACGCCAGCCTCTTCTCCTCGATTTCGTGACGATCAGAGATGCTGTAGCCCTCCAGTGCGCGTGGGTCATCCTCCAGCATCTTCACTGCCTGCAGCCGACTGCACGAAAAACGGGTGCGCAGGTCTGTAATAACCGCCTCTACCGGAGCCCGAAATTTCAGGGGTGTGGGAGCAGCGGGCAGGGCACCGAGCAAGAGATCTGTCAGTTCACGGATGCCGGTGTGGTGCAGTGCACTCACCTTCACTACCGGGCAACCAAGCTGTCGGCTCAGCGCTTCGGCATTAATGCGGCGTCCCTGTTGCTCTGCAAGGTCAATCATATTCAGCACAACAATCATCGGTACGCCCGCTTCCATAAGCTGCGAGGTGAGGTAGAGATTACGCTCCATATTCGTGGCATCCACCACATCTACCACCAAATCGGGCTTTTCATCCAGCAAGTAGCGCCGTGTGATCACTTCCTCCGGCGAATACGGTGAGAGTGAGTAAATGCCCGGCAAATCCAGCAGTTCCACCCCCTCGTGCTCCTTCAGTTCACCCGTCTTTCGCTCTACTGTCACCCCGGGCCAATTCCCTACATATTGATTTGCTCCTGTCAGCTCATTGAAGAGAGATGTCTTTCCGCTGTTCGGATTCCCTGCAAGTGCTATTTTCTTTTTCATGTTAAACGAGACTAACTATGTGATCAAAAAATTACCTGCATCTTACTTCATGTAAATACAAGCGGCTTCAGCTTTACGCAGCGAGAGTTCATACCCGCGGACTGTCACCTCAATGGGATCTCCCAACGGCGCCACTTTCCGCACTGTCACTTCGGCGCCTTTTGTCAGTCCCATATCGAGGATTCTCTGCCGCAGCGCCCCTTCTCCCCCCACTTTAAGTACGCTCCGGCTCTCTCCGGTGCCGACTTCCCGCAATGTCATACCCTTTGATGTTTTCATGTGTTAGAATAATCTAATTTATCGAGGGGATATTAGACCCGTCTAACTGTCCTGTCAAGTCTTTTTTGAAAAAAGTGGAAAAATTAAATGAAGGTGCGAATGACAGCTTTATCGCGGAGGCGCTCAATCCACTCGAGGTAGCGTTTTTCGCTTTGTTTACGGCGCACGGCATCATCAACGGCATCCTTCACCTGGGAGAGAGGTGGAGCCGGGGCCAGGCGTTTGCCCCGCACACGCACGATCGTAAAACCGGCGGGGTCGAGAAGGGGCCCGGCAAGTTCACCAACAGGCAGACTGAAGACGATATTGGCGAACTCAACAGCGAGATCAGCGCGGGCAACGGGAGGCCAGGAGCCGCCGTCTTGGGCGTGCATATCGGCGGAGTAAGTGCGCGCCGCTTCCTCGAACTTCATCTCGCCAGATTTGATCTTACGACAGATTTCTTGGGCGAGAGCAAGCTGTTGCTCCGGGGTGCTATCCTGTGTGGAACCAACAGCCGGGATGAAGATTTTATCGTAGGTGATGGTGTCCTTCGTGATGTCGCGATAATCAGATTTGGTGGCATCGTACTCCGCGCGTATCTCGTCGGGCGTGGGAGGGATGCCTCGATCGTAGCGCGAGCTGCGCATGGCCGCTACAGCAGTTTCCTTACGCAGGGATTCGCGGAAATCACTCAGAGACATTCCACTTTGACGCAGGGTCTGCAGCAATAAGTCGCGCTTTCCGTTGAATTGGTAGAGAATGCGGCGGTTAAGCTCCTCATCGACTACAGTCTCCGGTATCATTGCGCCCCGCGTTTCAAATTCGCTAAGTACCAGTTCGCGGTCGATGAGTTCTTTCAGCACTGCTCCCTTGGCTTTCACAAGCTCTGCAACAAAGCGCGGCCCGCGATCCGGGTAAAGCATGAGCAACTCCCTCAGGTACGGATCCAGCCGTGCGCGTACTTCCGCTGAGGTAACGGGACGTCCATTCACTGTAGCTGCGATTCGGTTCACAATGCGTTTGCCGGACGATGCAGCTTGGTGTCCTCGCTGGGCGCAATGAGCCGTATCTGCACCGCCAAGAATTGCCAGGATCGCGATTATGGATATGCCTGCAAGCAACTTCATACTTGTCATATTCTACTGAAATCTGGTTCTATGGCAATCTTCTTCTTTGTCAACAGATCCTGGAATGGCGAAAGTCCGGGGCAAAATGCACATCCGTCCCAAGAAAAGGCACCCTCAATGGATAGTGCAGCAACCGGAGGCTGCTACCTATGTACGATGTACGAGGTACGATGTACGAGGTACGATTGCGAAGTTCGCGCGCGTTGCGCGGGAGGCGGAGCGAATGCGTTGCCGCGCAGGGGTAAGGAGTCGTGAGGCGACTCCGAAGCAACCGTAGGCCGCTGCCTATGTACGAGGTGCGATTTGAGTGCTAGCGCGCTGCGCGCGAGGTTGCTGAGCCGATGCGTAGAGGAATAAACGTTCAATGGGAAAATCGTGTTGAGACACAAAGATGCGTGTAAACGTGGGAATTTTAAGCTGTGCAGACGTGTGGAAATGTGGTAGAATACAGCAGTGACGTGTAGCAATGGGAGCGCGCATGACAGAGGGAATGAAAGGAGTGTTCCGCCGGTGCACGGGGTGGACTACGGACGCGGTGAAGCGTGGCACCCGCATGGCGATGCGGCAAGTGATGCGCGCGGGTGTGGTGATTAGTGTGTTGCGTGTGCTCATTGTGGTGGAGCTGTGCGTACTGGGTGTGGGGGTGGTGCGCAGATTGGAAAATTCGTACGAACGTGCCATGGAGGCTGCGCGTATGGAACTGGCGGTATTGGAAGCCCGCGAGCTGCAGCAAGAGGAAGCAAGCGGTGCTGCGGGGATTGGGGCAACGGATATTGACCCGCCTGTAAATGTGCCGGATGAGGATGGGGAGGGTACGCATGATGCCCCGGCGCTCCGCGCGCGCGACGTACCCACGATTATCACAGAGGAGACCGGGGATATAGAGGCTGCCACAGCCGTGATGGAACGAGAGGCAGGCGCGGAGCAGCAACGTGCGGAATCAGCAGGTGAGGCAACTAAGCTTTCGGAAGAGGAACATGAGGAATTGGATGACCTGATTCGTCGCGGAGTGGCGGCCATGGTCGCCGGAGACATGCGACGATGTGTCCTCTGCTTAGAGCAAGCCACAACGATGTCGCCTCACCACCCCGCTGTGCTCTATTACTACGGGATGGCGTATGATAAGTTGCTTAACCCGCGCAAAGCCCGGGATTATTATGCAAAACTCTTCCGCATGCGTGAGCAAGCCGGTAAGTATTTTGTCCTGGCCTCTCGTCGTCTCACTTTCGGTATGGAGCAGCCAAGCGCCCTGCGTGGCAAGCTCTCTTTCGGTCCGCACCGAGTGCAGCACACTTTTGACACTGATCAGGGGGAAAATGTGAATATCCTGCTCCCTGTGATGCTCGCTCCCGGGGAGCATATCCGCCCGGATGACATTTATATTACCATTCAGTTTTTTGATCTGATAAATGGGCGTAAAGTTGATTTCTCCCGCGTGACTCCCAAGCTCTCTTGGGTGAACGAAAAGCCTACGTGGAATGACTGTGAGGAGAACCTGACGGTTCAGTACAATTTACCCCCGGCAGACAGCGTGGAGGCTACGGATGCCGGAGATGTAAAGTACTACGGCTTTACTGCGAAACTTTATTATAGAGGTGAACCGCTTGACTGCATCAGCGTGCCGTCGGCGCTCATTTTGCATGAGCAGAGGCTAAATAGCCGCCGCTCCGATGGCCCTGCCGGTCTTCTTCCAGATGACGGATTGTCTCCCTATGCTGAGGAAGCTGTTCCCTATGCCGACGAAATGCCTGAATCGACTAATGACTACCCATGAACCCTATTTTTACAGGATTGCCCACGAAGCTTGGGCTGTACGTACTCGAAGAGCTGTTGAGCACTCGTGATCACACGGAACTTTACGAAGCTACGCAAAGTTATGTGGATCGCGCTGTTGTGATAGAAGTGCTGAGGCCGGATAGTCCGCCAGATGTGGCCGCGCAATTTCAAGAGGACATACGCAGGCGAGCTTCTGTGTCGCTGGCTCATGTCAGCCCTATGTTGGAATCTGTGCAGACCGGAGCTTTTAGCTACCTCATCCAGGAGAGGCCGCGCGGCAATTCTCTGAGTGCGCTGGCGGAGCAGGGAAAGAAACTCAGCTATTCGGAAGGCTTCTCACTCGTCCATGCCGTGGCAGAGCTTTATGCGTCGTGTCAAGAAAAAGGATTGGCCGCTGCTCCGCCAAACCCGTCGTCCATTTACATGGACAGTGGAGAATTCACCTTTCTTTCCCCGGTAGAGGCGGGGCTTGCAGATGAAGCACATCGGGACGCGCAAATGGGAGGACTGGCGGAGGTGCTTGAGTTAATTCTGCCGCCGGAAATGCTGGAGAAGTCCAAGCTTTCTGTGGTGGTGCATTGGCTAAAAAATGGCTATGGCGGAACTGCGTTGGAGTGGGCGCCTCTTCTCTCTGCGATTGCCACTTTGCGCAGGAGCAAGGGTGTGAGACATTCATCGGTGCACCACTCAGATAAATCGATTTTGCATTTTTTCAAGAAGCGCTATGTGAAGCGGGCTCTGCGTGCTGTGTACGCATCCCGACGCCGTGTGGCATTCAGCATTGTGGCCGTGCTCGCAATTGGTTGTGCTGGTCTCTTTTTTTCCCCCCGACCATTGTCTCCACGACAGGCTCCTGCTGCTACCGAGAGTGGTGTCTATTGCTCCTTCAAGAATGCTGTTTGGTGCGTGCATCCGGCTCCCGTGAGTTTGAAAGAGTACGCGGACTTCTTGAAAGCTTATTCTGCCATGAATGAGAAAGAAAGGCAGCGTTTGCACGAGGGAATGCCGTCGGATATCACGGAGCATCAGCCTAAGGATTGGGATGAACAGCTCGCTTCCGCCCGCGGGGGAGGCAAATCTCCCGAGAACACTCCGGTGCAGGGGGTGTCGTACTGGGATGCTCTTGCTTATGCCCGCTACGCTGGCGAGCAGCTTGCCCCGTTGGAACTGGTGCGGACTGCTCGGAAGCATGCACGTCAGAGACGGCCCATTGAAGAGTGGACGGGTACAAGGGTCGAGGAGTTCCTGCCGTATCGCGCTCATGTGATCATTTGCCCTGCGCAGGGCGATTCTCTTGTTCGTAACACCGATTTGGCGGCTCGCTCCCCTCAACGCGGGTTCCGTACAGCTCAATTAGTGCAACAAAACAACACCACCTCCAAGCAATGAATCGTATAAAACATATTATCGCTGTCCTGTTTGTTCTTCTGACGACTTTTTCTGCCTTTGGGCAGCTGGATGTGCGCGTGGAACCCCTGCGCCGAGACTACATCTTAGGCGAGAATGTACGCATCCGGGTCATGGTGACAAACCACACGGACGCTCCGGCGTCATTAGTCAGCACCCCCGGCCGCTCTTGGCTTTATATGAGTGTCATGCGACGTGGGGATTCCTCATCCTTGGCGCCATCGGCCTCCCCTCGCTACCCCAATGTGACTATCCCTCCCGGCGCTCATAAAAACTTTGATATAGAGCTCGAGCCTGCTTACCGGCTTCGGACTGAGGGCGTGTACAGCGTATCTATCACCCTCCGATTGCCGGATATGCAAACCACATACACCTCCAACAGTGCCACCTTTAATGTGAATTCTGGCGGCGAGGTTCAGTCATTTCGCGTGCAGGTTCGTGGGCAGAGACTCATTCTGAGTGTACGATCCATGCTCGTCAAGGATAGGAATATGCTTTTCGGGCAAGTGAGGAATGCAGATACACGTATTGTGCAGGGAGCATGTTTCCTAGGGCAATACCTGAACTTCATGAAACCGCGGGTGATGCTAGATAGTGCGCAGAATCTTCACCTGCTCTGCCAGAGTACGCCAAAGTTTTTCACCTATTCGGTGATGAATACGTACGGCCAGCGGCGCGAATATAAAATTATGCGCCAAATAGGTGGCCCGGTTGATTTGGTGAGTACCGGCAAAGGTATCCGCTGTCTGGGTGTTGTCCCCTATGAAAAACCAAAAGGCGAAAAAGCCCAATTTCACAGTGCCAGTGAACGTCCCTGATAACGCCCACGCTCATCTCTCCATGTCCACGCCGACCATAGCCATTGTAGGGCGACCAAATGTTGGTAAATCAGCCCTCTTTAATTGCCTGGCAGCACGAAAGATTGCTATCGTTCACGACCAGCCGGGAGTGACGCGAGATCGATTGAGCGCACCCCTTCGCAACGCAGATTTTCAGGCATTGGTGGTGGATACAGGTGGCATTGGCGCTACGGTAGATGATGGTTTTTCTGCTCAAGTGGCGGCTGAAGCCGACATAGCTATGGCGGCGGCGGACTTGATTCTTTTCGTCTGCGATTGCCGGGAACATCTCACTCCGGTAGATCGCGATATCGCAGCGCGCCTGCACAGCAGCAAGGTGCCCGTGTTGCTGGTGCTCAATAAGGCCGATACTCCTAAACAGGAGCTTACTCTGGGTGAGTTTGCGAGCATGGGGTTTTCGGAGTATGTATTTACGTCTGCGGCTCATGGACGTGGACTGGAGCACCTGCTGGGGCTTCTGAATGAGCACCTCTCCAAATTGGGCGCGGAGCCAGCGCAGGAGGCTAATTTGGGCGAAGAAGAGGACGCTGAACCATCCGTCGATGATTCTGCGATTCGTATGGCCGTGGTTGGACGTCCCAATGCCGGTAAATCTTCGCTCATTAATGCAATTTTGCGGGACAAGCGCACCATTGTGTCAGAGCAGGCCGGTACTACCCGTGACGCTGTGGATATTCCTTACACGCGCGGGGAGGTACGGTATATGCTCATTGACACTGCTGGTATGCGTCCGCGGTCCCGACGCGATACATCGGTGGAGGTATTCTCCGCAATGCGTAGTGAAAGAGCCATTCGCCGTTCGGACGTAAGTCTGCTCGTCATTGACTGCGCCGCGGGTATTACTCACCAGGATCGACGCATTGCCGCCGAGATTGCAGAGGAGAAGAAGCCGTGTATCGTGGTGCTCAACAAGTTCGACCTCTTCTGCCCGGGGGCTCCGCTGAAAGCGCGGCGTGAAGAGGTGCGCATCATGGTGCAGGAGCAACTCTTCTTTTTGGAGGACCCACCCCTCGCCATTGTCTCCGCAAAGGAAGGCAGTGGCCTCGGTAGCATTTTTTCAGCCATCGAAAAGTTGCAGCAGGCCTGCAGGAAAATTCCCAGTACAGGAGAACTCAACCGCATCCTGCAGCGCGCTATGCTGACCAACCCGCCCCCCACGGTGCGTGCTAACGGGCGTTCCCTGAAGCTCTACTACGCAACAGTTGCGCTTAACGAAAAATACATGCGCCTGCCAGTGCCTACCTACGTGCTATTTGTAAACGACAAGCGCTTGCTCACTGACAACTACGCGCAGTATCTGCGCAGCACGATCCGCAAGCACACCGGCGTGGCAGGTGTCCCCATCGTCCTTTCTCCGCGCTCGCGTGTACGATCGTCCTCATAAGTCGGTTTTCAACCATGTCGCAGCCTGTTCTCGAAGTATCGAAGCTCTACATGCACTTCCCGGTGCAACAGGGTTGCTTTTCTCGGGCAAAACAATGGGTTAAAGCGGTGGATGACGTGAGTTTCTCCATCCTTGCCGGGCAGACTCTCGGCCTCGTTGGGGAATCCGGTTGCGGCAAGAGTACCGTTGCGCGTTGCCTAGTGCGACTTTTGGAGCCGACCGACGGCGTCATACGTTTGTTGGGACGTGATATTACCCACTTTTCGCAGAGGAGTTTGCGCAAAATTCGACAGGACGTGCAGCTCATGTTTCAGGATCCGGCAGATTCTCTGAATCCGCGCATGGATGTACACCATATTATCGAGGAACCCTTAGTCGTGATGGGAGAGGGAAACCATCGTACTCGCCAGGCTCGCGTGCTCGAGTTGCTGGAGCGCGTGGGCCTTCCGGCAAGTTCTCTCACCAAGTTCCCGCATGAGTTCTCAGGTGGTCAACGGCAGCGCATCAGCATTGCGCGAGCTCTTTCGCATTGTCCGAAACTTCTTGTGCTCGATGAGCCGGTGAGCGCGTTGGATGCACCGGTGCAGTCGCAGGTACTCAATCTGCTCATGGAATTGCAGCGCGAGCTTGGTTTAGCATACCTCTTCATATCGCATGATCTTTCGGTGGTGCGCCATGTGTCTGACCGCGTGGCTGTGATGTATGCCGGAAAAATTGTTGAAGAGGCCGAAGCAGATGAACTTTACCGTGCGCCGCGCCATGCTTATACGTGTGCGCTGCTGGCGGCTGTACCAACTCATGAAACCCCTGCCAATCACCCTCTCCTTATGGGGGAACCTCCCAGCCCTATCGACCCGCCACACGGCAGTGCGTATGGACGTCGTATCGGGCATCCTCTTGCTGAGGCCACGGTCGGGCTGGATCTCACTCCCGTTGAAATTGAGCCAGGGCACCTTGTGGCACCGGATCCCTGCGCGCTTTCGCCACAGGATGTGCAGCAACTCGGCATCATCTTGCCCTCTTCCGTATGTCCTCCCTGAATCCCATGGCCGAGCCCCGTCAAAAAGAGAAATCTGCTGAAATGAGCTTCCTGGAGCATCTGGAAGAGTTGCGGCGCACGCTGGTACGTATGGCTGTGGCCACTTTGCTGGCGATGTTGATCTGCTTTGGTTTCACCTCGACCCTGCTTGGCTTGCTGCGCCGCCCAGTGGAACAGGTGTGGCTGGAGCATGAACGTTCTCACCTCCCAGCAGGGATAGCGGCGCAGGATTGGGTCTCGGCTAAGGAACTGCAATTTGCGCGAGCCGGTCTCCCTGCTGAATTGCGTGAGAGTCTGCAAAAACATTTTTCTTCCACCGTGCTTGTTCTGGCAGATGCTGTGGATTTCCTGCGGGCAGCATCGACTCTTCCGCCGGATCAACAGATCTCTTTTCTCCAGCAAATGGGTGATAGTGAACCGCAGCGTCTTGCCCTCGCTCTGCATGATGCGGGCGCCGACCTGCATGTCGGCCAGAGTAGCAATGAGCCACGCATCATGGGTGCTTTCCAGCCTGGTGAGGCCTTTCTACTTTCGGTGCAGCTTGCTTTTTTCGGTGGAGTTATTTTGGCGAGTCCCGCCCTCCTGTATTTTGCTCTCAATTTCATCTTGCCGGGTCTGCTGGAGCAGGAAAAACGCGTGCTGTTCCGCAGCTTAGGCTGGGGTGTAATCCTGTTTCTGATCGGTTGTGCTTTTGCGTACTGGGCAGTGCTTCCCCGTGTGCTTGCGTTCTTTTACGAGTATTCGTGGAGTTTGGGAATAGAGAATGACTGGCGTATTGGTTACTACCTGAGTTTTGCCGTAAAGCTCATCCTTGTTTTTGGCCTCATTTTCGAACTTCCCGTGGTGCTTTACCCTCTCATGCGTTTTGGCATTTTAACGCGGCAGCGTATGCGGCGTATAAGGCCTTACATGCTGGTGGGCAGTTTTGCCACAGCACTGCTGCTTGCCCCTGCGCCGGATCCCGGTACCATGCTCCTCATGGCTCTTCCTCTCTACTTGCTCTACGAGCTGTGCCTGCTCTTTGCCAAGGATGGAGACACCCAGTCCAGCTCGCTCATTCCGCATGACGCTGGTGACGCAGCTTAGGCGCTGAACGGCTTTACGAACTCCGTGGCGTTTGATCACGATGTCCCAGCACGGTTATTTTCAATTTACACGGGAACCGGAGCGCGGTTCAGATATGCGGAGCGCGGAGCAGAGCACAATATGCGCCGTCTGTGTGCTCGCGGTGCGGCAGGATGAGTCGTTCTTCAGCAAGTGCCCACCCGGGACTTGCTGCGAGCAACTTTTGCACCATTTCGTTGTTTTCTTCCGGCTCTATCGAACAGGTGGAATAAACAAATCGCCCTCCCGGTTTCACCGCTTGCATGGCATGCTTTGCAATTTGAAATTGAGCGGCAGTGAGGTGTACTAATTCCTCAGGAGAGAAGCGCCAGCGTGCATCCACGCGCCTCTGTAGCACGCCGCTGTTGCTGCATGGTACATCGGCGAGCACGGCATCAAAAGCTCCGCTCAGCGTTTCGCTAGGCGGTCTTCCCCAGTCACGCAGCTCCACCTGTGTGGGGTGACCAGTAGCTTTTTGCAGGTTGCTTCGCAGAATCGGCAAGCGTGATTTGTCGCCATCGGTGGAGAGAAGCGAGCATTCACCGCGTGTGGCGGCAAGAATAGCCGCCGATTTACCGCCGGGGGCTGCGCACGTGTCCAATATTTTCTCTCCCGAGGAGGGTGCGAGTAGCTCGATGCAATGACGCGTGGCGGGATCGGTGGCGTACACCTGTCCGGCGCGCAGTTGTTCATGAGGGAAAGAACCGCCGGACAAGCGAAACCATCCCGGCAGGTCGGGCAGGGGGATCCAGTTTTCCGGGATGGAAGGGGGAGGATTGAGAGTGTTGATGCGCAGGAAAACAGACGCAGGCTGAGCAAACCACTCCAGAAGTTCTTTGCATTCCTGTTCTCCAAAACGATCTCTCCACCGCTCCACCAGCCAATCAGGCATGGAATAGCGCACTCCCAGGGGAAGTTGTGGCAGCCCAGCTTCCCATGTTTCGCGGCGACGCAGTGATTCCCGCAGCACGCCGTTCACCACGGGTCTCAACCGTTGGGGAGCCATTCTCACCAGTTCATTGACCACAGCATATTCCGGACAGCCAAGCACAAAAAGTTGACAAAGCCCGCTTAACAGCAGCCAACGCGCATCTTCCTGCAAGTGTTTCCCCCCGCGTAATGCAGTGAGCTGCTCCTCCAAGAGTCTCAGGTGACGTAACGTGCCTAATACAATGGCTTGCAGCATAGCTCGATCCGACTTGCTTAATCCATTCTCAGCGCGATGAATTAATGAGTCTGCAAATACACCTGTCCCCGCTCCCCAGCGGCACAGGCACTGCCAAGCAAGCTTACGAGCAGATGTGGTGGAGGAATAGTCGTTCATGGTTGAGTGATGGTTGGAGGCAGCGTCAAGGCTTCATGGAGAGGCAACTTCCCGTTCCATGCGGTGACAGAGCCGCTGAGCGGATTATTTTTGTGTGCAGAGAATTCCAGTGTGCCGCCGGCAGCTTCCAAGATTACTTGAGCAGCGGCAAAGTCCCACAAATGAATGCTCTGCTCCACGTATGCGTCCAATTTACCGGCCGCTACGTAACAGAGGGAGAGCGCAGCGGTCCCGAGAATGCGTACCTTACATACCTGTGCAGAGACGTGTGCAAAACGGCGAATGCCAAGCTCTCCGGAACCATCGTGTGTGCCGTGCCCGATGAAGACAATGGCCTGATTCATTTGCTCGCGATTCGATACATGGATTTTCTGCCCGTTCAACAGGGCGATTCCGCCACGCACAGCACAATACAGCTCATCCGTCATGGGAGCATAGACGCAACCTAGTTGCATTACTCCGTGCACGCGCAGTGCGATGCTCACACAAAAGAGAGGTATGCCGTAATAGTAGTTCACTGTGCCGTCCAGAGGATCCACAATCCATTCACATTCGCCGCCGTGGCCTCCCTCCTCTCCGAGTACGGCATAACTCGGGTGTCGTTGCAGCAAAATATCACCGATAAGCTGCTGGCATTCCTTATCTAATCGCAGCTTAATATCGTGAGCCAAGTGTTCGTCCACTACTCTGGGCTCATGAAAGCGCTTGCGCAGAAGCTCTCCAGCGCTGCGGGCGGCAAGTTGTGCGCTACGAAGTTCGACGGTGTAATCAGTCATGGCTTATTGCTCCGATTTGTGGCTCGCAGTTCGCTTCGTGCGCGAGCGTGCAGTTGCCGAGCCAGCGCCAGAGAGGCTTGGGAGATGAGGCGTCGCAGTTCAGGAGGAGTTTTGCAGAGACTCCCCGGCGCGTTCTCCGTACCCATCCAGACAAATACAGCTACACCCTTGTCATTGAACACCATGGTCCATTGTCCTTTGCCGTCCGGCAACTCCTCATGCAAGACAGTAGGTGTTCCTTCACGGTAACGAAAGGGGGGCAGATGAGAGACCGCAGACGCTCCCTCTCGGCGGATGTACTCCCCAGCCTTTGCAGATTCTGTTGAATACAGAAGGTGTTGGCCATGACTCCAGATGGAATCGATAAGTCTCAACTTGTAATCTTGCCCCATATTTTGCAGGGAAAAGAGCGCACGCGCCAAATCAATCATGCGTACATTAAAAAGTCCATCGTACAGATCATTTTCGTGCGCCTTGTCGGGGAGTTCCCCCAGCTTGAGCCCGGCGATGAATCCGCTCACGGTTTCATACCCCAAGCGTGACCCTGTCACTCGCGCGCTGTGCGCTACAATGTGGTGCGAATTGCCTCCAGGCAGGCATGCACTGCAGAAGATAAGCGGCGCGATAACGCGACCGGGCTGCACCTGCATGAGCCAGCGATTCGCCGAATCGGCAGCGCTACGTCCGCAAGTGATTGCCAAAATATGTCCGCGATGATTGAGGCGGGAATCAACGGCGAGAACACAGGCCTGCAGACGAATTTCACCCGACTTCAGTTGCCCCTCTGCACCGGTTTTCAAGCCTTTGGGGCGTTTGGCCGTGGCAAAGAGTTTCTGCTGTATTTCGGTCGGTTCGGCTCCGGGCAGATTCTCCCAATCGGGGGGGAGGGCTTCTGTCGGCTTTTCCACGGCTTGTACAGCCGCCGCTAATGCACGCTCTGTGTACTGTTGCAGTGGCAGGTTTAGGTGGCTGAGCACGGCCATGCCCTGAGAGCGGTCTCCCTGCACCACATCCAAGGTGTCCAGCTCAGCATTCGCCCACATCGCAGGGTAGTTTTGGTTGGCGGCAGAATCTGTCACTGAACCGCTGGGTTTATCGGGGATGGGGGATGTATCTGCTGCAGCGCATTGATCCGGAGTGATGAGTTCCAACTCGCGCATGCGCAGCAGTGTCTCGTGGCGCGCTTTTCTAGCCAACGCTACGTTGTGCACGGGGTTGTACAATGAGGGTGCGCGGACAATACCGGCAAGCAATGCGGATTCTGCCAAATTGAGCTCCTTCACTCCTTTTGCGAAATAGAAACGCGCCGCTTCTCGCACACCATAACAATTCTGCCCAAAATAGATGCGGCTCAGGTATTGGCAAAGTATGGTTCGTTTGTCATATTCTTTCTCCACACGCTGCGCTAGGACAATCTCCAGCAATTTGCGATCGATGGTCCGCCCCTGCAGCTCGAAAACATGGCGCGTGAGCTGCATGGTGATGGTGGACGCCCCCTGCTTGTAGCTCATGGAACTCAGGTTCTTGAGGGCAGAACGGAGCAGGGCGGAGTACACAACCCCGCCGTGTTCGAAAAAGTGATCGTCCTCGCGAGCGATAAAGGCATGGATAAGGTCCTGCGGGAGATCTTCCCAAGTCACGGGGGCGTTGTCGCGACTGCTCAGCGGGGTTACCAAGCGCCCTGTTTGGTCGTACAACATGCTGCCGGGCAGACTTTGCCCTACCAGCTTCATGTTGTAGTCCATTGCTCGCACAGTGTAGATGATGAGCAATGCTACTACCGCAACAAGAGCAAAAATGCAGAGTGCAACCGGTACCCACAGCAATTTTTTCTCAATGCTCAGTACATGATACCAGTGTTTTCGTCGATTTTGGGAAGGGGTGTAGAACATATCATTTGCCGGTCATGGGGGCGGCTTCGATAAGACGGCGAGCATCCAACGGCGCCCGCCATTCCGAGAATTCGGTGTTCATCGTGGTGCGGTATTGCTCGGCTTCAGCCTCTTTGCCTGCTTTGCTGAGCGCTGCTATCAGCTTATAAGTTGCGAGGGGACGCATCTCGGTATCGCTCACCACGTTAGCGACGCGTCCGTAGTACTTTGCCGCGTCGTCGTACTTCTCCTGCACGTAGTACGTGTCCCCCAAAGAGAGGAAGAGAGAAGATTTCATTGGCCCGTCAATGCCCATGGCAATTGCGTCCTCGCAAATTTTACGAGCCTCGTCCACCCGCTTGAGTCCCAATAGCAGCTGTGCCATATCGCGCATGCCTTCTGCCTTGCGGTATGGCTGTGTTTCCATGGAGACGTAGTGTTGAGCGGCCTCATAACCCCGCTCGAAAAGACGGAGCTCCAATCGCGCCTTGGCGAGCAATTTCCACACGAGAGGTTCCACCTGCGGGCGCTCCTTTCTGGTACCGTCTGCATCCGTGTAAGGTTCCTTTGGTTCGCGCGCCACGGCATCGGATAAAAAACGCTCTGCTGCCAGATAACTCTTTTTCTGGTAGCAGCTCCAACCACACCAGCGCAGAATGCCGGGGGGCAGTGCATTGTATGACGCCGGGTTGTCTTTTTGCAATTTCTCAAGTTCTTTTTGCAGGTTCTCAGCATCCTGCAGCTTAAAATAGCATTGCACCAGCGCAGTCCCCACACGCGAGGAGTAAAGCTCCGGATTGATGGTGGCCGCCTCGCGAAAGTGGGGTACGGCGTCTGCCGGGCGCGTTTCATATAGCGCGCAGGCTATGCTGTAGTGTGCTTCCGCCAGCGCTGCTGGTTTAATTCTCCCTCGGCACGAGATAAGCCCCTCGTAGTAGCGAATCATGCGCTTGGGGTCAGATTTGCTTGCTTGAGCTGCTTTTTGCCAGCATGTCGGGACAGCATCCGAATTCGGGTAATTTTCGATCACATACTCGAAGTCCCGCAGAGCCTCGCCCGGCTTGTTTTGTTTGGCATAGGTCGCGCCTCGCAAGGTGTACGCATCAGGCATGCGTGGGTCATCTTTGTAAGTGGTAATGAAGTGATTGAGTGTAGGTATGGGGTCGTAGGTGTTACCCTGTGCAGAACACCATGCCTTTTTGTACTCTGCGTCTGCACGTACGGTAGCGGGAAGTTGCTCAATGCGAACGGCGTCAAATTGTCGAGCCGCTTCCTCCGGGTTAGAGGGCATAATGCGGTCTGCATAGATAAAGCGCACCCAGTCGCATATGGGCAGACTTTCGGCGGGAGAACCTGGGGTTGCGTAGATGCTCAGGAATTTCTGCGCGAGGCTCACCACATTGGTGGCACGCAAGTGCTGCGCACATACGATACGTCTGTATGCAGCATCCGCTCCCAGCAGTCCTCCGCTTTGGTATTTTTCCGCCATTTCGAACCACTGATCCGCTTGCTCGTACCTCTCCATCTCCATGTAAGCTTGACCAACGATAAGCGCGCGTCGTGCCTCTTTCTCCGGGTCGTTAAGCGGGTGATAATTTTGCGATACCTGGCGAAAGATTCCCTCATAGTCCTTTTTCTTGTACAGCCTCACCATTGTTTGCAACTGCGCCTCGGCGGTGTATTGCGCCATGTCGTCGATATTGGACACTTGGTCGTATAGCTGCTGTGCTTCGTCATCCCTGCCAAGTTTGGAGGCCAAACGAGCGGCCTGCAGAGTGGCCATGCCACGAACCGTCTTCTGCAATTCCTTCATGCTGAGCAAGCGCATGAAAAGAGCATACGCCTCCACATCTTTTTGTTCCTCCGTCTTCATCTGAGCGAGCGCCAGTAGCCCAGCTTGCGCTATGTTGGGCTGCACGCCTTTCTGCTCACTGAGTTGCTTGAACAGGTTTTCGGCTTCCCGACGCTTGTTCTGCAGCAAGAGTACGCGCCCAAGTCGGTAAAGGGCATCGTGCTTCAGTTCCGTCCTCTTTGATTCGCGTACAACAATGCGGAAATAGCCTGCTGCTTTTTCCCAGAGTGAACGATCAGCCGATTGGGTCCCCAGGCGGTAGGCTGCTGCGGCAGAAAATTCGCCGCGCATGCTGTTGGCTAAGGTTCCAAGTATGATATTTGCCGCGGCTGGGTCTCCCGCTTCGTCTAAGCATATCGCTTGCCGATACAGTGCTTTATCCCTGTCCGGTGCTTTTGGAAATCGTTTGGTGTAATCCTCGAAAAGCTTAGCCGCTTTCAGCAGATCCAATCGCTTTTGGGTGGGATCGTTGTTCTGAGTGCTGGCCTGAGCATACAACTGCTCTGCAATAGACATAGCGTCCTGCCGTGGCTTCACAGAAAGCGGTCGATCGGATTGCTGGGCCGACAACAACGACATGCCGGCCAATACGATAGGGATGAGATAAGTGGGGCTTGTCATGGTGGCGCGTGTATTTACTTTTGTTGGTCGCGCGTGGGCAGTTGCTTCGAGAATGAGACATTCCAAACTCCTGCCTGTGAGCAGGTGGAGATAACATCAGCCACCTTCTGCCAGCGCATTTCCGCATCGCCGCGTATGCGCACGGCTTGGTTCGGGTTCACTGCAATCATGCGTTGCAGCATTGCCAGCAGCTTCTCGCGAGTGAATACCTCGCGGTCGATGGTGATGATAAGTTCATCATTTTCCTCTCGCGCGTTGATGATGATTTCATCAATGGCGCGTGAGGCTTCCTCTGTGGTCTTAGGGGCCGTGGGTACCTTGACTTTCAAATCTTGCTCATTGAGAATAAATTTTTGTGTAACAACGAAAAAAATGAGCAACAAAAACACCACATCGAGCATGGGTGCCAACTGAAATCCTATGGAATCAGGAACTTTGACGTTTAACTTCATACTTACGGGCGCATACGTCTTGCCTGTTCACGTGGGTCGGTCTCCATCATTTCCGGAGTGACACCTCGCTGTGCTATGTTTCCCATACGCTGTTCTCTGTTCATCTGAAGGGAAATGAGCGAAAGAATGTGCGTGATGGCGGCTTCCATATCTGTAATGCGTTTTTGGACGCGGTTGCGGAAAAAGACGTAAAAAAGCATGCAGGGGATGGCCAGCAAAAGTCCGCCCGCGGTGGTAATCATAGCTTCAGATATGCCACTGGCCATTTGCATTTGCTTGACGCCTTCAAAGTTACCGGCAGCCATCTCGTTGAAGGTTCGCATCATGCCAAGTACCGTGCCGAGCAGGCCAACCATGGGAGCGAGACCGCCAATGTCAGCGAGCCAGCTGATGCGGCGCGTGAGCATGTTCGCTTGGCGGGAACCTTCAGCAGTAGCCACCTCACGCACTTCGTCGATATTAGCGCGCGGGTTGCGTTGCAAAAACATCATAATCACGCAGAGAGTCCGTGTGAAGCTCGAGTCTGTCTGCTCACACAGATCCATCAGCCCTGCATAATCCCTACGACGTATGTAGGATTCGACAGGCCCGATCAGGCGCATCGGCAGCACTGCCCCCTCTCTCGTGGTCCATAAGCAGATAATAATGACCATGAGTGCCGCGAATGACATCCCCAGCAGCAGCCACATCAGAAACCCGCCTTTTTCAAAGAGTTCTACGAGCTGAGAGCCTCCCAGGCTCAGTATGTTTTCTAAGATATTTGAGTTCGCCATAAGCATCCGCGCAGGATTGTACTATTATTCGACCCGATTTTCAAGCCGATACACTGCCCGTACTCACATTTGTCCCAATAAAAATATCTCCAAGCCCATGTATCCCGCCTCCCACAGCTCTGCTGCGCGAATTTCGCAAATCGTACATAGGCAGATTCCGTCTGCCACCGCCTCCCGCGCCTTCCTAATCACGTCCGCGCACGGCTTTCAAAATTCCGTTCCGCACCTGCTCCGCCTCTCCGCGTCGCAGGCGCGCGAACTTCCCAAATCGTACATCGTACGTCGTAAATCGTACATAGGCAACCGCATTTTCTAATGCGGTTGCCTTGCTCCGGCTTCACATGTCCGAGAAATCAAATCGACGGAATTTCCACAGAAAGCTTTCACTTTGTCGGGAGTCCCATGCCAAGACCAGCGTGGCTGCGAATAGCAGGGCACGCATCGCGCTGTCCAGGGGGTAATTAATAATGACATGCCGCGTGCCCAAGCAGTTGCAGCTCAGCTCTAGCCCGCGTGCCCAGCCTTGCACGTACAGGAAGAGAAAGACCGCTGTCATCACACATGCCCATAAAGCTGCTGCACGGTAGGCTCTGCGCAGGATAAAACAGATCCCTACAAGCAGCTCCATGCCAACCCCGATGCATGCCAATGGTAAGGAGCATTCTTCCGGTAGCAATCGACTGCGGGTCAAGAAGTCAGCAGTTTCATCAAGTTGAGGTATTTTCAATACTGCGGTTACCACAAAAAATATCCCCAAACCAACGCGCAGCAGGTTGATGAATACGAGAAGGATGAGTGGCTTTCTCACGAGTTCAGGAAACTTGTATGTCCAAAGAGATAGGACAGTGATCTGAGCCTTCAACATCTGCGTGGATGTCGGCATTGCCTACGCGAGGCATAAGTTCTTCGCTTACGCAGAAATAGTCAATGCGCCATCCGACGTTTCGCGCCCGAGCCCCACCGCGGAAGCTCCACCACGTGTAAGCATCTTTCTTCTCCGGGTGCTGGCGGCGGTACGTATCCGCAAATCCTTCTTTCAACAGCGCGGAGAAGCCCGCCCTTTCTTCATCCGAGAATCCTGCGCTGAAATGGTTGCTCTCCGGGCGTGCGATGTCGATTTCCTCGTGCGCTACATTCAGATCGCCACAGAAGATGACGGGTTTTTTCTGAGCGAGGCTGCTTACATAGTTACGGAACGCTGTGTCCCACTCCATGCGATAGGGCAGGCGAGCGAGCTCATTCTGCGAGTTCGGAGTGTAACAGTTCACCAAGTAAAAATCTGCAAATTCCATGGTGGCTACGCGACCTTCGCTATCGTGCTCTGGCAGCCCCATGCCGATGGTTGTGCTCAGTGGCTCCCTGCGTGACAATATGAGTACGCCGGAGTAGCCGGGGCGCTCTGCCGGGTTCCACAGGCTGTGCGGCCATGAGGCTAGCCAAAGGTCGCTCACTTGATCCGGGCGAGCCTTAATTTCCTGAAGACAAAGCACATCTGCCCCCAGTACGTCTATTTTTTCTGCCAGACCTTTACCTAGGACAGCGCGCAGGCCGTTCACATTCCAGCTTACCAGTTTCATGACTCGCCCAGAGTACCACACTCCCCGCCACCTGTCAACGCTGCACGGGCGCGCAGCAGGGCAACCTCATTTCTAATGTGTTTGCCCCGGGGGGCGTGTTTCCGCTCAAAAACCGCAGCGTCGGTAGCTGAGCAGTTGTCCATCGCGCATGTCCACAGCGTAAGGCGTGGCGTGCTCAAACCACGCTCCCGTATTCAAAATGTGGCGCCCGGCACCCTTCCATTGCCCACTGCGATGGAAATGACCGATGACAAGCAGTTCAACTTCGGGCATATATCGCTCGCAAAAGGCCTGCGCTCTCAGCCCGCAGGTGAGCCACGCCGCCACAATGCTCAACGGGCGCTTTGGCGGCCAAAAGCAGTGGTAGGCTTCGCGCAACAGGTTTCGCGGTGCCGGTGGAACCTTCGCTGCGGGTACGTGGCGCCCCAGCAGCTTGGAAAGTTCGTGGGTGAGTTTCAGTCTTTCTTCCAAATTGTGTGCAGCTTGCGGGCATTCGGTAATGAGACGTTTCACCTCTCCCGAGCAGGCAGCGTATTCCCGACTCCATGGTGACACGCGATCCAGCAAACTATGCCCATGCATGATCGCGACTCTTCCTCCCCAGAGAAGTGCGAGCTGGGCTTCTATGTCCGGGTCGTGGTTGCCGGCAAGTTCCACAAGCTCCACCCCGCGCTGTCGGCACAACTCACGCAGTTCGGCGCGCAGTTGGATGCTGTGTTCTCGCTCGGCACAGGCCTCTCGCGTTTCGGCCGTATCACCTGCCAGCACCAGCATGTTAACGCCGCCCATGCTTTCCATGAGCCGGTGCGGGGTAGGGGCGCAGCTGCGCTTGTGCGCCAGATGCAGGTCGGAAATAACGCGCACGGTGCAGCCCGGCGGCGGCTCAATGTGCAGAATTGTGGGCATCTTACGCTGTTGGTTGCTGCCGCTGCCGAACGGCCTCATACAGGCATACCCCTGCGGCTACCGATACATTCAGACAGGGAACACTGCCCGCCATGGGGATGCGTACCAGGAAATCGCACGTTTCTTCTGTAAGGCGTCGCATGCCATCGCCTTCAGCGCCCATGACAATTCCGATAGGCCCTCGCAGGTCGGTGTCGTATAGAGAACGATCGCCTTTGTCGGAGGTGCCTACCAACCAAATGCCCGCCTGCTGCATATCGCGCATGGTCCTCGCCAGGTTGGTTACCTGGATGAAGGGTACTTTTTCCGCTGCGCCAACGGACACCCGTAGCACCGTTTCGGTAATACCCACAGATTTGTCCCGCGGCGCAATGACCGCTGCCACTCCTGCTCCGTCCGCTGTACGCAAAATCGCCCCCAAATTATGCGGATCCTGCACGCAATCGAGCACAACGTACAGCCCGGCAGGATGCTCGGCCAGTATTTCTCGCAATCTTCCTTCATCTGCGGAGGGAACGACAATCTGAGTGGGCCTGCGTTCCGTGAAAGCTGGGGAGGACACGTGTTTGTTCGCGCGGGCGTTGTGTGGGTTAAACTTCATGAGTTTTATCGATGATGAATTGGAGAGCGGCAGATGCTTCGAAAAAGCCGAAGGAGCCCGTAATGGGCGTGGCAGACCCGAATCCTGCGGCGCAGCCGATGCCGCCCACTTGTCCCGGCGGACGCTGAGCTCCCACGCTGCCGTCGCATTGCGGGTACACCGGCGCTTCCGTGCTGTACACGCAGGGAATGCCAATTTCCGGGCAGCGGTCGCCCAGAGGCAGACCGTATTCTTGCCGTAGAACCTTGCGCAGGCGCACCAGCATAGGGTCATTTGTGGTGCGTGCCAGATCCGCCAGACGGATGCACTCGGCGCGTTGTCTTCCTCCTGCTCCGCCGCACGTCACGACGGGAATTCCCCGCTTCCGGCTTTCGGCGATCAGGTGAGCTTTGGCATGCATGGAGTCGATAGCATCCACCACCACCTCAGGCTCAAGCGAAAACAAATCCTCCGGCTTGCTCGCTTTATAGAAAGAGGGCAGGGCTGTTACTTCTACCTCCGGGTTGATGGTTCGCAGGCGCTCTGCCATCACTTCCACCTTCATCTTACCGTAGTTGCCGCTGAGCGCATGGATCTGGCGGTTGGTGTTGGTCACGCATATGTCATCCGCATCCATCAGAATAATGTTGCCCACACCGCAGCGCGCCAGCGCTTCCGCAGCCCAAGATCCCACGCCGCCGATGCCCACTACAGCTATGCGTGCATTGGCAATGCGTTTTGCCGCCTCTTCTCCGTACAGTCGGCAAATACCGCCAAACCTCTGTTCGTCCAGCATCATTCTCTTTGCAGTTCGAGATTCAGCGGCTGAATCATCGTGGCTCGTCCCGTGGCGTCATCGGTTTCCACGAGCACACCGCTCACTTTTGCCGGCCATCCGGCAATCGGCAGCTTGCAGGGAAGTCCGCTCACCATTCCCTCCAACACTGCCTGCACTTCGCGTCCGATAATCCCATCCCTACTGCCGCACATCCCGACATCAGTCATGTACGCAGTGCCACCGGGCAGGATGCAGGCATCTGCCGTCTGCACGTGCGTGTGCGTGCCAAGTACGGCGCTCGCTAGTCCATCCATCCGACGTCCCAGCGCAACCTTTTCGCCGGTGGATTCGGCGTGGAAGTCCACCAAAACAGTGCGCACTCCAAGCTCGCGCATGCGCACCACTTCGTCGTAACCTGCCGTAAACGGATTCAGTGCTCCTTGGCGCATCATGCTTCGCCCCATCAGGCAGATAATTCCTACCTGTCCCATCGGCGTTGTTAGCTGTATGCTCCCGTGGCCGGGTGTGCCGGGTTGCATGTTGTGCGGCCGCAGCACACGGGTTTCTTTATCTGCGTGCTCTATGTATTCTTTCTGATCCCATGCGTGATCCCCAAGGGTTATCACATCCACTCCATAGTCCAGTATTTGGTGCGCCACAGCCGGGGTGATGCCGCGCCCTCCAGCCGCATTCTCTCCGTTGACGATAAAAAGCGTGGGTTCATAGATTCGTCGCCATTGAGCCACCGCCATCTCAAGCGCTTTGCGCCCGGTGCTGCCAACTACATCGCCTGTGAAAATCAATTTCATGCCTACCGGTGGAAAGGAGTGCAGGGCACCACTGTCACAGGTATGTTTGCCGTACGTACAAGTTTGGCTGCCGTGCTGCCAAGCAAGATGGAAGAAAGCAGGGAGTGGTGTCGGTTGCCGATGACGAGTATATCGATGTGGTGTCGTTCGCAAAATTGGTGGATACACTCCACCACATCATCGGCTTCTTCCGCCTTGCCGTATATGGGTATGTCCCATTTTTTGCTGATTTTTTCCGCTGCGCGGTGCGCCCTCTCGTTAGTTAGTTCCAGCAGCGTTACATGGTGCATCTTTTGCTCTTCTCCCCTTTCCCCCTCCATGGTCAAACAGCCCGCTGCGTCCATCATGCATGGCTCCACGGCGTGCAGCAGATACATCTTACCCCCGCTTTGCCTTACCAAGTTGGCAGCAAAGTCCACAACCGCCCGCCCATCTTCGGAGAAATCTGTTGCAGCTAATACTCTCAGCATGTTTCCATCCTATCATTTTTTGCCCGATAGAAGCAAGCCTTTTTTTCACGACAAACGCATTTGGATGGAGAGGAAAAATAAAGGAAACACCCGCAGCTCTGCTGCGCATTATTTCCAGATCGTAACTAGTCGCCGTTAGTTGCCACCTCCTTTTCGCTGCACTCGAACCACAATCCGAGTATGGCTTCATCACATCCCCCTCGCACCTGCTACGCCAAATTCACGCGCAAGCGCGGGAATTTTCCAAATCGTACATCGTGCTTCATACATAGCAACCGCATTTTCTAATGCGGTTGCCCTGGGCTGAATCAGGCTAAATTTGACCTGACTTTAGAGAAAACACCTCGAAAAGGAGACGAAGTCGACTCTTACTGCACTTCCGTTTCTTATAAAATTGAATGTTTCGAGGAGACAAAATTACTAACATCTTGCATTAGGTGGTTGAAATTGCTACAATGCCGTCGGAGTGTCAACAAGCTCCATGATTCAGACATGAAAAAATTATTGTTAGTTTTAGCTTGTGGTATTCTCTTTCTTGGGACTGCGAAAGCCTCCACCTCTACTGATTCTCCTGAAAAGCCTTACGAAAGATGGGTAAACGACAACGTTGCGGGATTGGTTATTCTTCAACGAATACACCTACCGGGAGATAAATCTTTCGTTAGAAAAGAATACTACCGTGATTACCCAACGAATATAAGGCTATTTAAAGTTTTAGCCACGAATGCACCAGCGGTCTCAGTGGGTACAATCATTGTTATTGAGGCTGCACATAGCACGCAAGATTCTGATGTACGAACCATGGGTTTTTGTATTTTAGTCTTACATGGTGTAAAGATACTTGATCATAATGTTTTATATTGTTTCCCTGGCGATGCAACCTATTATAAAATAGGGAGAGATGAAGCGGAAAGCTATATCAAAAGATTGTCAACCAGCACCTCAGAAAAGCCGTGACTTCAGAAAGACAGAATTGGAAGAGTAACCTCTTCCAATTCTGTTGAATTTGTGCTCGCATTTATCGAGTGTGGATTGCAAGATTAAATGCAACAGATGACAGAAAGAGTTGGGGCCGTGAGAAGAAAGGGGTAAATTCCCAAATCGTACATCGTACATCGTACATAGCAACCGCATTTTTTAATGCGGTTGCCTTGGGTTGAATCAGGCTAAATTTGACCTGGCTTTAGAGAAAACACCTCGAAAAGGAGACGAATTCGACTCTTACTGCACTTCCGTTTCTTATAAAATTGAATGTTTCGGGGAGACAAAATTACTAACATCTTGCATTAGGTGGTTGAAATTGCTACAATGCCGTCGGAGTGTCAACAAGCTCCATGATTCAAACATGAAAAAATTATTGTTAGTTTTAGCTTGTGGTGTTCTCTTTCTTGGGACTGCGAAAGCCTCCACCTCTACTGATTCTCCTGAAAAGCCTTACGAAAGTTGGGTAAGCGGCAACATTGCGGGAGTGTTCATTCTTCAACAAATACCCCTACCGGGAAATAAGGCTTTCGGTAGAGATGAACCCGGCTTTGATGATCCAACGTATATAAGGCTATTTAAAGTTCTAGCCACGAATGCACCAGTGGTTCCAGTGGGTGCGTTTCTTGTTATTGAAGATGTTTTTGATGTACAAACCAGAGATTTTTATATTTTAAACTTACATGATGTAGAGATACTTGACCATAATGTTTTTTATTGTTTTGTTCCTGAAATTGCAACCTGTTTTAAAATAGAGAGAGATAAAGCGGAAAGCTATATCAAGAGATTGTCAACCAGCACCTCAGAAAAGCGATGATTTGTGGATTGCAAGATTAAATGCAACAGATGACAGAAAGAGTTGGGGGCATGAGAAGAAAGGGGTAAATTCCCAAATCGTACATCGTACATCGTACATAGCAACCGCGTTTTCTAATGCGGTTGCTCTAGGCTGAATCAGGCTAAATTTGACCTGGCTTTAGAGAAAACACTTCGAAAAGGAGACGAATTCGACTCTTACTGCACTTCCGTTTCTTATAAAATTGAATGTTTCGGGGAGACAAAATTACTAACATCTTGCATTAGGTGGTTGAAATTGCTACAATGCCGTCGGAGTGTCAACAAGCTCCATGATTCAAACATGAAAAAATTATTGTTAGTTTTAGCTTGTGGTGTTCTCTTTCTTGGGACTGCGAAAGCCTCCACCTCTACTGATTCTCCTGAAAAGCCTTACGAAAGTTGGGTAAGCGGCAACATTGCGGGAGTGTTCATTCTTCAACAAATACCCCTACCGGGAAATAAGGCTTTCGGTAGAGATGAACCCGGCTTTGATGATCCAACGTATATAAGGCTATTTAAAGTTCTAGCCACGAATGCACCAGTGGTTCCAGTGGGTGCGTTTCTTGTTATTGAAGATGTTTTTGATGTACAAACCAGAGATTTTTATATTTTAAACTTACATGATGTAGAGATACTTGACCATAATGTTTTTTATTGTTTTGTTCCTGAAATTGCAACCTGTTTTAAAATAGAGAGAGATAAAGCGGAAAACTATATCAAGAGATTGTCAACCAGCACCTCAGAAAAGCGGTGATTTCAGAAAGACAGAATTGGAAGAGTAACCTCTTCCAATTCTGTTGAATTTGGTACGTCAGGCATGACATGTAACTGGGGTGAAAGCTCCCAGAGAGCCGCTGACAGGGCGGAATCAAATAGCCAAAGGCAACTGCGTCACGGTAACGTGGGGTGGGGAGGAAGCCGGAGGCGAATCACAGACAGGATGAACAAGAACCGGATAGAAGGCCAAAGCGCACGAGGTGAGGCAGCGATGGATGCTTATGCCCAATACTCTGTCAAGAGTGCGCATGGTAGATCCGGCCTGCACTGTGAGAAAGCTGCATGTCTTATCCTGAGAGGCCCGACTAAAGCGTGAAAGCG
>CANRJD010000026.1 GCA_947630815.1 uncultured Akkermansia sp.
TGTCGAGGAGCTCCGTTGAGGATTTCCCTCTCAGCGCTTCTGATTATACCACCTCGAATCAATAGTGTACGATTGCCATATTCGCGCGCGTTGCGCGGGGAGCAGAGCAGGAGCAACGCGGAATTTTGAAAGCCATGCGCGAGCGGTGGCGCCTAGCGGCACCTATGTACGATTTTCGATGTACGACGGAGGCAGACGGGGTCTGCCCATGTACGATGTATGAGGTACGATGTACGATTGAAAAATTTGCGCGCGTTGCGCGGGGGAGCAGAGCAGGAGCGACGCGGAATTTTGAAAGCCGTGCGCGGGGAGGTGGCGCCTAGCGGCACCTATGTACGAAGTACGACGTACGAGGTACGATTTGGGAATTTAGCGCGCGTTGCGCGGGGAGGTGGCGCCTATGGACGATTGCTTATTTGCAAAGGCGCTTGGCGTGTGCGACGATATTGGGCACGTTCATGCCAAGTTCGCTGAGCACTTGTTCACCGGGGGCCGAAAATCCGAATTGATCGATACCGATGATGGAGCCTTGTGAACCGACGTAGCGGTACCAGAGGTCGGACTTACCGGCTTCCACCGCCAAGCGACGCGTGCAGGAAGACGGCAAAACGCTTTCCCGGTAAACCTCGCTCTGCTGATTAAACCTCCACATGGATGGCATGGAAACCACACGCACTCCCTCTCCAAGCTCAGCAGCCGCTTGCAGCGCAAGCAGAACCTCCGATCCCGCAGCGATGATGATGAGCTGTGGTTTGTCGGTGCTCTCACGCCGGGCCACATAGGCGCCGCGCAGTGTCCCCTCGCGTCGCATTTGCGCGCTCAACTCCGGCTGAGCTGTAGTGAGAGAGGGCACATTCTGGCGGGTCAGGATGAGCGCTGTCGGACCATCCGTGCGCTCCATGGCGCACATCCAAGCGCCGGCGGCTTCCTCCTCATCTGCCGGGCGCACCACATCCAAGTTCGGGATGATGCGCAGCCCCGTCACGGTCTCCACCGGCTGATGCGTCGGTCCATCCTCGCCCACGGCGACAGAATCATGCGTGAGCACATAGGTGACGGGCAAGTGAGCCAACGCAGCCACACGTATGGCAGCGCGCATGTAATCCACAAACACGCAGAAAGTTCCGGCAGACACGCGGAAGAGGCCATCGTAGGCGATGCCGTTGCAGATGGCAGCCATGGCATGTTCGCGAATACCGAACCAGAAATTGCGTCCCGCATAATTTTGCGCGGAGAAATCGCCCGCGTCCTTCAGGTAATTTTTGTTGGACGAGAAGAGATCCGCGCTTGTGGAGAGGAAAGCCGGACAGTGTGATGAAATAGCGTTTTCGACTTGAGCGGCAGATGTACGAGTGGCCAGCTTAGACACGCCCTCAAAATGCGGGATCATAGCGTCCGACTTCTCCGCGCTCAACCCGCACGCCGCCAAATCCAGGCCAGATTCCAGCTCCTGCGCCTTTTCCGGGCAGGCCTGTTTCCACGCCGCAAAAAGCTCGTGCCACTCTGCACACGCGGCCACACGCTGCTCTTTCAGCTGTGCCATGTACTCACGCACCTCGGCAGACACGTAATACTGCTGATCCGTCGGCAGACCCCAATTAGCATGTGCGGCCTCCCATACCTTCGCACCACCCTCGCCGTGCCCCTTGGTGGTTCCCTCAAATCCCGGCACCCCTTTTGCAATAGTCGTGTGGGCGACAATGAGTTTTGGGCGACCATTACGTTCCAGACGAGCCGTGCGCAAAGCATTTTCCACCGCCTGCAAATCATGTCCATCGACGGTGAAGGTATCCCACCCGTGCGCCGCAAAGCATGCGGCTACATCATCCACCTGAGTCCTTTCTACCGGAGCGTCCAGAGTGATGCCGTTGGCGTCGTATATGAGCACGAGGTTATCCAAACGGAGCGTTCCGGCGATGGCAGCCGCCTCGCGGGAAATTCCCTCCTGCATGCATCCATCACCCGCCAGGCAATAGACGGTTTGATCAAAGATTTCATATTCGGGCGTGTTATAGCGGGCGGCAGCGTGCTTGGCAGAAATAGCAAAGCCTACGGCATTTGCGATGCCCTGCCCCAGCGGTCCGGTGGTACACTCCACCCCCGGGCAGCAACCGAATTCCGGGTGCCCCGGAGTGTGCGAGCCCTTTGAGCGGAAAGCGCGCACATCTTCCATCGTCACATCATACCCGCTCAGATGCAACCAAGCGTACAAAAACATGGAGCCATGCCCACCGGATAGGATAAAGCGATCACGATTCAGCCAGCGGGGTTCATCGGGATTCACCCGCAACAGATCTCCATAAAGCACGGCCCCTATCTCCGCGCACCCAAGCGGCAAACCTATGTGTCCGGATGATTTGTCGTATATGGCATCTATTGCCAAGCCTCTGGCTTCATTTGCTGCCCGTTGTAAAATATCCGCCTTCATTCGCGCCGCCAGTATACCAGATTACCCAGTTTTGTAAAGTAAAACAAACCCCCAAGCAACCGCATTGGGAAATGCGGTTGCCATGTACGACGGAGGCAGACGGGGTCTGCCTATGTACGATTTTCGATGTACGACGGAGGCGGCTGACGCCGCCCATGTACGACGTACGATGTACGATGTACGATTGCAGAGCTCGCGCGCGTTGCGCGGGGCAGCATAGCAGAAGCGAGCGGAATGTAATGAAACTGTGCACGGGCGGTGGCGCCTAGCGGCACCTATGTACGAAGTACGATGTACGATGTACGATTGCAGAGCTCGCGCGCGTTGCGCGGGGCAGCATAGCAGAAGCGAGCGGAATGTAATGAAACTGTGCACGGGCGGTGGCGCCTAGCGGCACCTATGTACGAAGTACGATGTACGATGTACGATTTCCAAATTCGCGCGCGTTGCGCGGGGGAGCAGAGCAGGAGCGAGCGGAATGTAATGAAACTGTGCACGGGCGGTGGCGCCTAGCGGCACCTATGTACGATGTACGAGGTACGATTGCCATATTCGCGCGCGTTGCGCGGGGGGAGCGGAGCTGGAGCGAGCGGAATGTGATGAAACTGTGCACGGGCGGTGACGCCTAGCGGCACCTATGTACGAAGTACGATGTACGATGTACGATTTGGAAATTTAGCGCGCGTTGCGCGGGCTATGCGAAGCTTTAGCGAAGGGGGTGGGTGAAATCATGGATGGTTGTTGGTTAGAAGGGTTTCGAATTTTGCGGAGCCGTGTCCCCGGCTTTGCTACATCGTACATCGTACATCCAACATCGTACATGGGTAAACGCATTTGAGAGAAGGTCATCAACAGAGAAAATACTCTTATTGACTGATATCCCTGTTTATACGTATCAAAATCATCACAACAACCGGTCATCATAATGATGGATCTAGAGGAATCTCTGCATACGTTAATGATCCGAAAAGAATCTGCGCAACGCGCACATTATTAATAAATCGTACATCGTAAGTTGACTCACCGGCACCACATTGCCGGTTCGCCCTTCGGGCAGCGCATGCGCGCTGTCCATACGCACTTACAGCCGTCGTGCGTGTTGTAAATCGTACATAGGCAAACGCATTTTCTAATGCGTTTGCCTTGTCTCATTGACACGGTAAAAAAAATCGGCTAGAATGGCGGGCGTATGAACAGACTTGCAGGAAAAACGGCTGTGGTGACCGGAGCTGGTCGCGGGATAGGGTATGCCATTGCACATCGATTTGCGCAGGAGGGAGCGAAGGTGGCTCTCATATCGCGCAACACGGCATCATGCGGAGGAGCCGCGGAGCGGATAAACGAGGAGATACCCGGGAGCTGCAAGGCCTACCCATGCGATGTGGCTGATGCCGAGGCGGTGGACGCGTGCGTGAAAGCGATATTGGCAGATTATCCAGCAGTGGATATCTTGGTAAATAATGCGGGCATCACGAAGGATGGACTGCTCATGCGTATGAAGGAAGAGGACTGGGACGCCGTAGTCTCCACGAATTTGAAGAGTGCGTTCCTCTTCGTGAAGGCCCTGCAACGCACGCTCATGAAGAGCCCTGCGGGGCGCATCATCAACATGAGTTCCGTCGTTGGCATCTCCGGTAATGCGGGACAGGCGAATTATGCGGCATCAAAAGCCGGGGTAATCGGGTTCACCAAATCGGTGGCGCAGGAATTAGCCGGGCGCAAAGTGACGAGTAATGCGATAGCGCCCGGGTTTATTGCAACGGAAATGACGGATGCCATACCGGAGAAAGCGCGAGAGGCTATCTTGTCCCGCATACCCCTGGCCGATATGGGCAAGCCGGAAGACATCGCCAGCTGCGCACTTTTCCTGGCCTCTGATGAAGCGCGGTATATCACCGGTCAGGTGCTTGTGTGCGATGGCGGCATGTGCATGTAACTTCGTCTCCCTGTGACAGCCGTGCGGAAACCGGTTCAGAAGTTCCTGGGACTCCTGCTGGTGCTGATGGTGACGGACTGCCAGCAGCAGCACGGAGATCCGCCGCCGTACCGGGGCTACAAAATGGCACCCTACACGCTGAAAGGATTGCGTTTCGTGCCCATGAATGTGGAGCAGGCTCTCCGTTACAAGGCGGTGGGCGTTGCCTCGCATTACGAGGCAAATGGCGCTCCCGGGGCTATCGGCCAGCGCCTTTACCGCGACCAATACTACGCCGCACACCGTACCCTGCCCCTGCCGTGCTCGGCGCGCATCACCAACTTGGAGAACGGGAAGAGCTGCATCGTGCGCGTTGCTGACCGCGGGCCCTATATTGCGGGCAGGCTCATCGATGTAAGTACTGCGGCGGCGCACAAGTTGAATTTCCACAGAAATGGGTTGGCACGCGTGAAAATTGAGGTTCTCTCCGTGGGGGATGGCCCGTACAAACGCACACGCTAAACAAGGCAACCGCATTGGAAAATGCGGGGGCCCAGTGGCGCCTAGCGGCGCCTATGTACGATTTTCGATGTACGACGGAGGCAGACAAGGTCTGCCTATGTACGAGGTACGATGTACGATGTACGATGTACGATTGCCATATTCGCGCGCGTGGCGCGGGGGGGAGCGGAGCTGGAGCGAGCGGAATGTGATAAAGCGATGCGCGAGCGTAGTTACAAAGCGTCGGGGGCGGGGGCAGACGGGGTCTGCCTATGTACGAGGTACGATGTACGATGTACGATTTGGGAATTTAGCGCGCGTGGCGCGGGGGGAGCGGAGCTAGAGCGAGCGGAATGTGATGAAACCATGCGCGGAAGTGGTTAGAAAGCGGCGATGGCAGACGGGGTCTGCCTATGTACGATGTACGAGGTACGATGTACGATTTGGGAATTTAGCGCGGGGGAGTGGGAGTGGAGCAAGTCCTCAGTGCATGCCAATGTCCCCACGCAACATGGTGAGCATGCCTACCGCGCGTGGGAAGGACTCCGGGGCGTCGTCAGATTCTGCGAACAAACGGTCGGCCGGAATACGTGCGTAGCGCTCTGCCGCCTTGGGGTGTGAAAGCTCGCGCACGCCCACGGAGAAGAGGGCGCCTAGGGAGAGGAATTCTCGCGCCAGCTCATGGGAGCCGTTCCATGCATGCAAGAGCACACGCGGCAAGGTTCCGCAGCGATCACGCTGTCTCAACAGTTCCAGCAGGCGTGCCCATGCGCCCGCGCCGTGCAACTGCGCCAGGCGATCATGCCGAAAGGCCGCCCCCAAATGCACCTGCAGCAGGACCTCCTGCTGATCCAGCGAATCGCGGTAGCGTGAGGTGGCATCCAGCCCGGTTTCCCCCACCTGTGCTTGAGGAAAACGGCACAGGTATTCATCCAAATCGTAGGCGATCTGAGTCACGGGCGCTTCTGCGGCATGCCAGGGATGTACGCCGAAACAGGGAATCATGCCCGAAGCCGCAGCCACGCGATCCCAATCACTGCGCTGCACGGAGCACAGGAAGCCGCCGCAAGAACCGGGGTGATGGGTGTGGTAATCCATCATACCGTAGGTAAATGACCTGCCTGTCTGAAACTGTAGAAGGGTTCCCTCTCCTCACCCTCGGTACCGATAATGACGTGATCCTCCACAGGGATGAGCAACAGTTGCCCTGCACTGGCCAGGCGTTCTGTGAGCGAGATATCCTCCCGGCTCGGAGAAGGATTGCCGCTTGGATGATTATGCACCAGCACAATGCGAGCGGCGCTGTGTCGAATGGGGTCGCGAAAAACATCTCGAGGGTGCAGTGTAACCCGCGTGAGCGTGCCACAGGCAATGGAAGAGCGATGGATGACCTCATTGCGCACATTCAGCGAAAGCACGTAAAAATGCTCTTGCACCTCGTAGCGCAATTCGCCTGCCATTAGATTGTACACATCTCGCGGTCCGGAGATTTTACGATTCTCAGGGGCCTCTTGCACGGCACGTTTCCCCAGCTCGAACACCGCGGCCAGCGTAGCGGCCTTTGCCGGGCCTATTCCCCTCTCCAGCTTCGCGATTTCTGAAGCCTCCAGTCGTCCGAGAGCCGTGAGTGATCCTGCGCTTCTCTTGAGCTGACGAGCCAGCTCCAGCACATTGCACCCGGGAAGTCCGGTACGCAGGAAAATGGCGATCAGCTCCTCATCCGACAGGGTTTTGCGCCCGTGCGCGATGAGCTTTTCACGCGGCCTCTCCTCCGCGCTCACGCAGCTGTGCAGGGTCTGGCCGAGACACTCGCGCGAATCTGCATGAGGTGTTGTCTCCGGGCATTCGGACATTGCTCAGCGCAAGTCAATCATATCGCGCAAGATATAGAGAGACTCGCGCAACACGGGATCGAGATTTGAGGGATAATCCAGAGAATCCTCGAGCTCCGCCTCCGGGTCCTTTGCCTCGCGCATAAAGTTATCCTTATCCTCCTTGGAAGCCAAAGGAAGCTCAGCGCTATCCAAATCCGTCAGCTTGAGGCGGTGAATGGTAAGCTTGTCTGCATCCTCCTTACTCATAACCTCGTAGCGCTTCTTACGATCCACATCGCTCTTCTTCTTGAAGTCGCGCAACTCGGCAATCTGAGCCTGCCGTTTATCCTTGTTCAGGGAATACGAATTTTCTTTGACAAGGCGTCGGCGGTAGTTGGTGTACCATACATTGTTCTGCAGATCACCATCTTTGGCCACACGTGCTGCACTCAGCTCGCGCAAGCGCGGCAGGATATCCGCCAAATGGGTACCAGGCACATAGCTGCCCGCCGGCGCAATCGCATCATAGGGCATAGCATGATCCATCTCCGCCTCACCAATCTGCATGCCGGAAGTCACAGTCGGCAGCTCAATGTCGCTACTCACACCCTTCAGCTGTGTGGAAGCGCCGTTAATGCGGTAGAATTTCTGCACCGTCACCTTGATGAGGCCACTGCCCTCGCTCGAGGAGAAGAAGGGCATGTAATCCGCGAGGCTGCGCGGCACCTGCACCGTCCCCTTACCGAAGGTAGTTTCATCGCCCACAATGACAGCGCGACCGTAGTCCTTCATGGCCCCAGCAAAAATTTCGGAAGCTGAAGCGCTCGCCTTGCTGATGAGTACCACCAGCTCGCCCGGGAACCGCGGCTTACCGCTCACTGTGAGGCGATCCACCTGTCCGCGCGCATCTTTCACCTGCACGACAGGCCCGGCTCCAATGAATAAGCCCACCATCTTACGCACTTCCTCCAGTGAGCCGCCGCCGTTGGAGCGCAAATCGATGACAAGTCCCTGTACGTTTTCGCGCAACATACGGAGAAGAATATCGCGCACATCACTGGCACAGTGCACATCACCGCCGTCTATATCCACGTAGAAAGACGGGAGGGTCAGGATACCCAGGCGGTAGTTGCGTTCCTCGCCCTGAGGGCCACGTTCACGCAGGTCAACGATGCGCGCGCTCGCCAAGGACTCAGACATAGGAACCTCGTCGCGGACAATGGTGATAATGCGTTCATCTCCGCTTTCGGCGCTCTGCACACGCAAACGCACGGGCACGTCTTTCTTGCCACGGATGAGGTTCACCACCTTATCGATGCTCATGAACAAGATATCCGTCCAGTTGCCATCGCCATTTGCATCCACGGCCACCACATGATCGCCGAGCTTGAGCTGGCCATTTTTATCTGCCGGACCGCCCTTCACGATACCCTCGATCTTGGTCGAGCCATCATCATCTTCCCGCAGCTGGGCGCCAATGCCCACCAGAGAGGCCTTGATCATGTCCTTGAACTGCTTCTCCTCGCGAGCGCCCATGTAATCGCTATGCGGATCATACACATGCGCCACGGCGTTGAGCACCAGGCTCACCATATCTTCCTGATCGGCTTCCTGCACTTCCATGCGCACACGCTTGAGGCGCGCGAGAATCTTGGAAGCCGGAGAAGGCTCTTTAGCATTGGGATCCGGCTTACCTTTCTCTGCCGCCAAACGGGCAACATTTTCGCGGCGGCACACCTCGGTGAGCATCATATCCTCCACTTGATCACGCCAAACCTGATCCAGCTCAGCCTCATTCTTGGCACGGGGCAGCTTACGACGCGTACGCGGCACCGTACGATCCGAATTGAATGTCGGTGGATTTTTCTCGTACTCGTGCAGGATTTCCTCTGCCTGGGCAATGTGTTTGAGGGCTCGCTGCGCGTACATGCCGTACAAGTCCTGCGCGAGCGAAAGCGTCTCGCGGTTAAGGAGGTAGTCCCCAAAGGAATCACCGTACTTCTTATGCAGGGCGTCCACATCTTCCTGTGTAAAGTACAGATGCTGGGGGTCTATGGACTGCAAGTAGCAATCGAGAAACTTGGCGTACAGAGCCGCGGAAAAACGCTCTCGAGAGAAGTGGGAATTTTGCAGCACCTCCGAAAACTGTTTCCCTATCATGTTATAGTCCGGCGCCGCATGCCCCACACTGCTGCACGATACCAGCAACGCCATGGCAATCATTCGCAGACCGCGTACTTTCTTCGTAAAGTAGTTCATATACTGACAGCGATTTGTGTCTATGCGCCGCCCGGTTTCGGCAGATGCCGGTTATCCCTTGCATGCGCTCTCCTACATTATACACCGCCTGAGCTGTCAGTCTATCGAATTTTCTCAATACTGACAAAACAATTTCGTTGTGATCGCCAAATTCGCGCGCCGCGCGCTAGCACTTATATCGTTCAGTTCGACAGCTTGTGCGCGCGGCCCGGCACCGGTCGAGAGATTTTCACTCCCTTCGGCATGTAGTGCATCAGCTCTTTCTGCATTTGCCGCTGCGCAGCCTCATCGCCGTGCACCAGCAGGATTTCGCGCGGGTTGAGAGAGCGCGCGTAGTCCAGCAAAGCCGTGCGAGGCGCATGCCCGGAGAAATCGAAACTTTCGATGCGGCAAGCCACCCTGTAGGCCTGCCCCACATCCGGGTCTTCGCCGAGCCTCACATTGTCGCCGGGCTTGGCAGCCTTGATACGCGCCGCCGGGCTATCCGGATCACAGTACCCCACAAACAGGATAGCATCAGCCGGATGCGCCAACACCTGCGCTGCCAGCTTATTGGAGAGAGTGTGCGGACTCATCATACCGCTGGACACCAAATAAATGTTGCCCGGACTCACGCGCAGCGGCCCATCCATTTCTCGCGGCAGGGGCATTGTATCCACCGATGCGCGCACAAGCAACCCGGGGTGCAAGCGCGGGGTATCGTACGTCATGCGGTCGTACACGCCAGTTACTTTTGCGCCTAATCCTCCGCTGTAAATCGGTGCATCCGGGATACGTCCGCTATCACGCATTTTGCCGATTTCGTAGAGCAACTCCTGGGTTTTGCCGAGAGCGAAGACGGGGATGAGTACAGCGCCGCCACCCAGCAGCGTTTCCCGTATAGCCTTAGCAAGACGACTTATCTCGCGTTCACGCGTATAGCTCAGCGAGCGCTCTGTGTCGCCATGCGTACATTCCATGATGAGCACGTCCACCCCGTTCCTCGGGAAAGCGGCACCGGGTATCAAGCTCTGATTTTCGAACTGCACATCCCCGGTGTAGAAAATACGCATTCCCGACCGCGTTTCGAGCATCACCCCGCAGGAACCGAGGATGTGCCCGGCATCGTAAAGCGTGGCGAGCATATTACCATTGCGTCCCACGCGGAAACTCTCCTCGTATGGCCGGGACACCCAGTTGTCGGCAGCGTGATCCAGCTCGCCGTGGCTGAAGAAAGGGTACTCCGCCACACCGTCGTAAAGCCTCTTTGCCGTCATCACATTGACGGAATTGTGCAACATCACGCGACCTATCTCCGCCGTCGCGCGCGTCATAATGACCTCCGCCTGCGGGAACTTGTCTTGCAAGACCGGCAGCGCCCCGATGTGATCCAGATGCGCATGGGATACGATGACCGCCTGCGGATCTGTTCCCTCCAGCAAATCGAAGCGGGGCTTGGACTCCTCGCCCACCTTCTTGGGGTGCACACCGGCATCCAGCACCACACTGGTCATGCCGTCTTGGATGAGGTAGCAATTTGCGCCTATTTCCATGGCGCCCGTCAGGTTGGTGAAAGTCGTCATACCGATTGAACAAGAAGTTGAGCTATGACCCTTGCCGCGTCCGGCCGCGCGCGGGAAAGCATGGCTTGCTGCATTGCCGAGCGTACCGATAGATTGAGCACGTTTTGTCGGACAAACTCGACTATTCGTGACTGCGTGAGGTCCTTTTGCTCGCACAGGCAAGCAGCGCCGGCATCTGCAAAGATCTGCGCGTTATAGAACTGGTGATTGTCCGCCGCAAAGGGGTAAGGCACCAACAAGCAGGCCTTGCCGATTACTGAAAGCTCCGTGAGCGTGGATGCGCCACTACGCGCTACCACGGCATCCGCGGCTGCATAGGCCGCCGGCATATCTGAGCAGAAACCCAGCACCCGAACATTAGCACAGCCCTCTGCCAGACTCGCCACACGCGACTGATCCGCTTTGCCGGCAATGATAAGAAACTGCACATCAGGCAATTCCCTAGCAGCCTCCACCATGAGAGAATTCAGCTTCTGGGCCCCCTGAGACCCACCCGTCACCAACAAGAGAGGCTTATCCACAGGCATGCCTAATGCGGCACGCGCGGCTGCGGGTTGTGGCGCATGCAACATCTCCGCGCGCACCGGCGTACCCACCTCTTGGCAAACCCTCCCCGGAAAACGCTTGGCCGCCTCTCCCAACCCCAGCAACACAGCCGTGCAAAAACGGGCCGTGAGGCGATTTGCCCGACCGGGAACAGCATTTGAGTCATGCATATAGGTGCGCAGACCCAACATGCGGCCCGCCATCACGGGCGCCAGTGAAGTAAAGCCACCCATGCCCAGGACAGCATGCGCCTTTTCCTGCTGCAGCAGTCTGTAACTGCTCCACAGGGTACCGATGAAGCGCATGAGGAAAGGTATCATGCGCGGGGAAAAAGTGCGCGGTTTGGCAATGGCCGGTACCGTACGGAATTCCAGGTGGGCGTACTTCCGCGAGCCCTCCGCATCCACCTCTTTGCGCGAGATGAGCAACAAGGGGCGGTGACCAAGCGCCAGCAACTGCTCTGCCACGGCAATGCCGGGGAACATGTGTCCACCTGTGCCACCACAGGCAATAATGATGCGTTGGGCTGAGGGGACGTCGTTCATGAATTTTTGATGAGGTGCTTGGGCCAAATATCCTGGCGCACATTTGGAGTGTGCCTCTGAATACTCGTGAGTATGCCCACGGAAAGGATCGTGAAGATGAGATTCGTGCCACCGTAACTAATGAAAGGAAGAGGCAGACCGGAATTGGGCAGCAGTGAAGTAACTACAGCCATGTTCAACACCGCCGGCCAAAAAATTGTGCATACAATACCAATGGCTAACAGTCGCCCGAAAGTATCCTGCGTTTGCAGTGCAAGCATTATGCCGAAAATTGTGAGCAAGGTAAAGAGCATGAGGACACCCAACGTGCCCACCAGTCCCCATTCTTCTCCAATTTCTGCGAAGATGAAATCGGTGTGAGCAAAGGGCAGATTGCCGAACTTTTCTATTCCATCCCCCAAGCCGACACCCATTACTCCGCCGCGCGCAAGAGCCAAGATAGCTATCCATTGCTGCCGCCCCACCCCCTGACTGAACGCCTGCGGATCGAACCACGCGTAAATACGCTCCAAGCGGTTGTCATTGCCGGTTGCCATGTCGAACATAAGCACCATGCCCACCAGCATCGCCGTGAAAAGCAGCCAATTTCGCACACCGGCCACATACATCACGCACCCGCCGGACACCGCAAGCGCTGCCGCCGTACCCATATCCTTCTCAAACAAAATGAGCGCGAGAGGTATGCCAAACAGCACAGCCCCGGGCCATACAAAACCCCGCCAAAACGTGCCCGGCATCTCGCGGTGCGTAGTGTACCAATCCGCCAACGTCAGCATGAGGCAGATTTTGGCCACCTCGCTAGGCTGAAATGACAGGAAACCGAGATTGATCCAGCGCCGTTCCCCATTGATCTCCATCCCGATGTATGGAATGTAGCAAAGGACCAGCATCCCCGCGCACACCCACCACATTGTATGAACCCACGGACGCAATGATTGGTAGCGCATGGTACTCATCGCCAGAGCCGCCAGCAATCCAAGGAAACCGAAACCACACTGCTTGTAAAGAAATTGGGCCGGTGTTCCCCCGTTGGGCACATAGGCGCACAGCCCGGTGCTTGCTACCATCATAATCCCCAGCACCAGCAAAATGATGAAGCAAATCCAAATGCCTATGATGCTCAAACGCGGGGACATGGATGGATCTGACCAACGTGATACTTAGCGGCTCAAACGCAGCTTCATGCCGGGACTGATACGATTGGCATCCTTGATGCCGTTGATTTGCATGAGCTCCTTTATGGGCACTTTCACTTTGCGGGAAATACGTGAGAGCGTCTCACCACGCTGTACAACATGCACCTTTCCAGTGGAAGACGAGGAGCTTGGGGAGCCGTTTACCGGACGAGCAGGAACGGACGCGGTGGGGTGTGCCCCGGCAAGTCCCGTGGGCACCACCAAATTCACTCCCACTCGAGGCTGCGGGTCTGTCACACCCGGATTTGCCGCTTGCAACGAGGCCGGACTCACGGCATACTGCGCCGCAATATTCTGCCATGTATCACCCGTGGCTACCATGTGATACACAGGCGTTGCCGTAGTCACGGGGGCAATCGCCACCACATCATCCGGGACCTCTTCGGCCGCTTCTTCACCCGCCATCTCCGCAGGCTGAGTAATGTGATTTGCAGCAACGGCAGGAGCTTTCGCGACCTGCTGGGGGAGAGCAGTCGGCGCAAGGACAGGCGGCGGCGTCAGCACTTGATCCGACGTTGACGTTGAAGCAGCTGGAGCAGTCGGCACTTCTTTCGGCACAACCGAAACCGGAGTCGTGTTCACCGCACTTCCTTTCACCATGTGCCCACGCAACAGCACGCCGCCGATAATGATGAGGTGCAGCATCAGCAAGCCCACAATAATACGCACAATCGTGACGCTGCTCGTACGATCCTCCACCAACCCCGTATCGGTGCGGTGGCGGTATTTTTTTATGAGAGAGCGAAAGAAATGGCGTTTAGGTTTTGTTCTGCCGAGTGTCGGAGTGGCGTAAAGATCGTCCTTTTTCATGGGGTGCTGGTAGAGAGGTTAAAATGGTTCATTAGAGATGGAGATTTCCTTGCACAGCCCAGCGAAAATCATCACCGCGCTGCGCATAATTCTTGTACTGGTCAAAAGATGATGTGCCCGGGGAAAATAAGACGACATCCCCGGCAGAAGCGCGCACTGCAGCTGCGTGCACAGCCTCGCTCACGGTCTGAACGCGCACTGTTTCATAGGCCCCGGAGAAAGTGCGCTCCAGTTGCTCAGCTATTTGCCCGAACACCACGCAGAGCTTCACTTTTCCCGACATGGTGGGCAGCAGCGGCGCGTAATCCAAGCCCTTGTCCTTGCCACCTATGAGCAGGATAACGGGGCGCGTTTGCGAGCGGATAGCCGCTTCGGTGGAGTGCAGATTGGTACTTTTGGAATCATTCAGCCAAAGCACGCCACCCTCCTCTGCTACAAACTCGCAGCGATGATGAGGCGGTTCAAAACTGGCAAGTGATGATACGATTTCATCATCATTGAGCCCCACAGCACGACACGCGAGAATGGCGGCCATAGCATTCTCCGCATTGTGGGCCTGCACAAGGGCCGTGCCTTTCAGATCGGCCACAGTGGTATCTATCTGCTTGATACATGTGCCATCGTAACGCAGCAGACCACTGCCGGAGCAGGCAGAAAACTCCGTTATCCGGGGTCTGATAGACGGCATTTTTTCGCCGACGCGGATGATAGCAATCTGGCTCTCATCCATATTTTCAAAGATGTGCAGCTTGGCCTCATAGTAATCGCTGACCTCGGTATAACGATCCATATGATCGGGGGCAAAATTCAGCCACACCGCGACCTCCGGGCGAAAACTCTGTACCGTTTCCAGCTGGAAGGACGAGACCTCCAGCACCGCAAACTCCGGCTGCGGTTTTTGCAACACGACCTCGCTGAACGGGTAACCATAATTGCCACAGGCTTTCGCACTGCGGCCTGCCTGCAGCAGGATGTGCTCGATGAGCGCGGTTGTCGTCGTTTTACCGTTCGTGCCGGTTATGGCAATGATTCGCCCACTGAAATAGCGGAACGCCAGCTCCACCTCACCGATGATGGGAGCGCCCGCGCAAGTGAATGCCAACGCCCACGGCTTGTCAGCCTCGATGCCGGGCGAAATGACCACGAGGTTTGCAGCAAAGTCCCGAGCCTCTTTCTCGCCGGCTCCTGCAATGAACTCCACCGTGTCATCAGAGCATACAGCCTCAGGATTAGAATCAAAGATGCACACCTGAGCCGCACCACGCGCCGCGGCTAAGTGCGCCGCCGCAACACCACTGCGACCGCACCCCAACACTGCCACCTTTTTCCCGTGTAAGTTCATACTGCTGGTAAAGAAAGAACTGCGATCACAAACAACACACATCCCACAATCCACGAACGCACACACACCTGCGACTCGCTAACTCCGCATTTCTCAAAGTGATGATGCAATGGAGCCATCCGGAAGAAGCGCCGTCCCTCGCCGTATATCCGTTTAGTCATTTTGAACCACAGCACCTGCACCACGACGGATGTTGCCTCTGCCACAAACACACCCCCTACGATGATGAGCACGAACTCCAGTCCCGCACAAACCGCCAACGTGCCCAATGCCCCCCCCAATGCCAGTGAACCCGTGTCGCCCATGAAAACCTTTGCCGGGTAGCAGTTGTACCACAGGAAGCCCATACAGGCAGCTATCACCGCTAAGGAAAAGCAGGCAAGACCGTCGGAAGGTTCACCTCGGAAATAGAGAAAAAACAAGACAGCAGCAGGCACCATACAGCCACTTGCCAATCCATCCAACCCGTCCGTCAAGTTCACCGCATTGGAAGTGGCAATAATGGTGAGGATGGCCAACGGTATCAACAGCCAGCCAATATCCACCCAGCCAAAGAACGGTATGGCAATTCTGCACACACTTGCATCCGAATAGTAGAGATAGACCGCGCAAACGGTCGCGGCAAAAGTTTGCAGTGCAATCTTAAACCAGCCGTTTACGCCTTCGCTATTGTGTTTTTTTACCTTTGCGTAGTCGTCCAAAAAACCAAGGAATGCCGTGACAAGTGTGACGAACAGAACGCACTGCACCCGCGCATTTGCCAGTGGAAGGAAAAGCAGAGAATAAACAAGCACAGCACCGATGAGCAGTAAACCGCCCATCGTCGGTGTACCAGCCTTTGCCGCATGCTCCGGCGCATGTACATTGCCGTGTGCCTCGCGCACCGGCTGTCCCGCCTTCAAAGCCCGAAGTCTGTTGACAACACATGGACCGAGCGCCAGCACCATCACAAACGGCACTATTAGCGCCGCTATGATCTCTAAATCAACTCTGAAGGGAAAGGAATGGTACGGCATGATTCGTCAATCCTGTTTAAGAAAATCATTCATTACCCGCTCGATACCCGCCGCGCGGGAACCTTTGAAGAGAACTACATCCCCGGAGCGAACGACGGCACGCAGAGCCTCCGCGGCCGCCAACGAACTCTCGACACGCTGCACGGGCACACCACCGGCACGCACCGCTTCCACCAGCGCATGAAGCTCAGCACTGCCCTCTCCAAGAACCACCACACCTGCATACTTCGTCGCCACCGCACACCTGCCCACCTCAGCATGCGCGGCCACACCAGCACTTCCAAGTTCGCCCATTTTACCGAGCACAGCGTAGCGCCTGCCACGCACAGCCATACTTGCCACGGTACGGAGCGCGGCCATCATGCTTTCGGGATTGGCATTGTAGGTATCATCCACCAGCAAAATCCCCATTTCTTCACGGCAGGTGAGACGTCCGTGCGTAAGAGCGATCGTGCTCAGTCCGGCAGCAATTTCCTGCAAGCTGCAACCCAACTGCCATCCCGCTGCGGCCGCCAACAAACTATTGCTCACCATGTGCGCGCCAGGCACCGGCAGATGTACAGGAATTTCGCCTACCCCCTCGATTACGAGCGTGTAGTCACTTCCCTGAGCATTGCTCTGCACATTGTGCGCACGAACGGCGCTTGACGCGCCGCCCACAGGAAGAAGATGCGCCTTCGTCTGCTCGGCGATGTAGGCCGCGTAATCATCGTTGGCGGAGTAAATCATGCAACCATCCTGCGGCAATGCACGCGCCACGGTGCACTTTTCCTGGGCAATGGCATCTCTTGATCCAAGCATGCCGATGTGAGCTGAGCCAATGTGCGTGATAATCCCTATGCGAGGCTGCGTCATGGCACAAAGCGGGGCAAGCTCGCCGGCGTGATTCATACCCATTTCCCACACAGCTGCCTCGGTATCAGCAGGAGCAGACAGAACACTCAGGGGCACGCCGATGTGATTGTTCAAATTGCCCTGCGTGGCGACTACACGCGAGAAATGTCGCTTCAACACAGCACAGACCATATCCTTCGTGCTGGTCTTGCCACTTGAGCCTGTGATACCTACCACCTGCGCTCCCATTTGCCCACGCCACCAAATCGCCAGATCATGCAGCGCCTTCAATGTATCCGACACCAGCACCACACTGCACTCTGCGCTGTACTCACCTGTCACTCTGCTTATCACGACTGCGGCAGCCTTTTGCGACGCCTCAGTGGCGAAGCTGTTGCCATCGAATTTATCCCCACTGAGCGCAAAAAAAACGCATCCTTCACGCACGCGGCGGCTATCCGTACACACACCAGTTGTAATAGGGCGCGAACCCCGTGCCCGGAGTGTGCCGCCGGTGCTTACGAGAAGATTTTGGAGATCCAGTTCAGTCATGCTTTTTCTCTGCAGTCTTGGTAGCAATAATATCAGCTTCTTTGCGCTCCACGAAGCGGCGCACCGCCTCTGCATCCGAAAAGCGAATCGTCTTGTCGCCGATAATTTGGTAATCTTCGTGTCCCTTGCCGGCAATGAGAATCACGTCCCCCGGACGCGCCATGGTGAGCGCCGTTTCAATAGCCTCGCCGCGGTTGGTGATACGGTGCTGTTTGTCTGCCGGGATGCCGGGCATTATCTCATCAATAATGCTCTCCGGGTTTTCGTGTCGCGGGTTGTCGCTGGTAACGAGACAGACATCCGCATATTTCGCAGCTGCTGCCCCCATGAGTGGACGCTTTGTGCGATCGCGATCGCCGCCGCAGCCAAATACCACGATAAGCCGCCCCTGCCGCGTCAGGGCGCGCATAGTACGGCAAACATTTTCCAAGGCATCCGGCGTATGCGCGTAGTCCACAAAGCATTGAATGTGATGTGCGCTGCTCACCAGTTCGAGACGCCCTGGCACCTGCGGGGCCGTAGCGAGGCAACTGATGGCGTCGCGAAAGTTTACCCCTGCTGCCGCCGCCCCCACCAGCGCCGCTAAACTGTTGGAAATATTGAAAGAGCCGATAAGCGGGACGCGCACAAGGAAACTGCGGCCCTTCCAGGAAAGTTCGTACTGGCTACCTTTCAGAGAAATGAGTCGAGGCGTCATGCGATATTCCGCATCAGCGGCTTCGCCGAAAGTACGCACCTTCATGAGTGATTGTATCTCTCCCGCCAAGCGTCTCCCGTACGAATCATCGATATTGATCACTGCCACCGCCTTGCGATCCGCCCCCAACGCCATACTGGTGAAAAGCTTTTTCTTCGCTTGGTAGTAGGTTTCCATATCTCCGTGGTAATCCAAGTGATCCTGAGTGAGATTGGTAAAAATACCAACGCGAAAATCGGTGCCAGCAGTACGCTGCTGGTCGAGAGCATGGGAAGAGACTTCCATAGCCACAGCCCGGCACCCGTTACGCACCATATCCGACATCATGCGTTGCAACTCCGCACTGCCCGGCGTGGTATTGTGCGAATTGATCCGCCGCGCACCATCATCATACATCACCGTACCAATCAATCCGGCTTTCTGCCAGGTACTGCGCAGAATATGGTGCAGCAGATAAGCAATCGTCGTCTTACCGTTGGTTCCGGTTACCCCCACTGTGACAAGCTGCTGACTTGGGAAGCCATGCCACGCACTCATGAGCGTACCGCAGGACAATCGTGAATCTTTCACCTGCACCCAGCACACTCCTTTCTCCTCCATACCGGCAGGGCATGGTTCCTCAGCCACGATGACGATCGCACCGCAGCTAATGGCCTTTGGGATAGCGCGGTGTCCATCAAACTTGCTACCGCGCACAGCAATGAAAGCACTGCCGGGAGTCACCTTGCGGCTGTCATCCGTAAGTTGACCAATCGTGCGGCGCATCGAGCCGGTGATCACCGCATCGGGCAGCACGGAAAAAAGTTGTCTATGATTCATCATGGGGTAGAAGATGAGGCTTGCTGAGCCGTGCGATCTTTGCTAACGCGGTAGCGTTCGTAAGCCTCGGGGTCGCTAGGTTGAATATTCAGGACATTGATAAAACGTTCCGCCGCCTGCCGGAAAATGGGAGCAGCCACCGTGCCGCCGCCCGGGTTACAATCCGTAGGGTGAGGCTCGTCAATGACAGTCATCACGACAAGCTGCGGGTTGTCAACTGGCAACAACCCTGCAAAAGACACAGTATAAAGCCCCTCGTAATATCCGCCTTTTTCCTTCACCTTCTTTGCTGTGCCTGTTTTACCGCCGATAAGGAAACCGGGAATAGCCGCCGCAGTCGCCGTACCACGTCCACTCTGGCCGGAACTTTCCGTCACACTGCGCAACGCGCGGCGCAAATCGCGGGCTGTCTCGCTCGTCATCACACGACACACCTCCTGGGGCTTGCACTCGTCGTACACGGAACCGTCCGCCGCAATGATTTTATCAATGAGCCGCGGCTTCATGCGCACACCATCATTGGCAATGGTAGCGTACACCATCGCCATGTGCAACGGGGAAACGGAAACAGAATAGCCGTACGCGATTCGGGAGAAATTGACGATGTTGTTGCCATCCGCCAAGAGGCACGCGCCGCCACTGGGCAGATCCACACCCACAGGCTTATCCAAGCCGTAGCGCTGCAAGTATTTTTTATAATTGGGCCATTTGCACGCCAATGCAATTCTCGCTGCGCCCGGATTGCTCGACTTTTTAAGCACACAATACAGAGGCTGCGTGCCATAATTAAATCGTCCATCGTTAATCGGCTTGCTGCCAAACCCCACGCTGAAAGGCGAGCAATTCACCGGCGTGTCAATACGCATGATATGTTTGTCGATCGCCGTGGTGGCAGCTATCACCTTAAAGGTCGAGCCCGGTTCATAGCGGGTCTGACAGGCAAAGTTGAAATCGCCAGTTACAGGGTTGCCCTTGGCATCCTTCACTGTGCCGCGCTTGAAGGTACCATTGGGAGTGATGAGATCCTTTGTGTTTAGATTGAATGATGGGCGGCTCACCATGGCGAGAATATCGCCGGTGTGCGGATCCACGACGATCATACAACCACGTTTGGCGCGGTAGTGGCTCATACCACGATCCAGTTCCTGCTCGCAAATGGCCTGCAAGCGCATATCGATCGTAAGTCTCAGACTCAAACCGTCTTTCGGCGCTAAGTATCGGTCATCCTCATTCGGCAATACCTGTCCACGGGCGTTGTGGCGGTATTCGCGCATTCCATCCACACCAGCCAAGTAACTCTGAAAATACTCTTCCACACCGCTCATGCCGCGGTTCTCATGATCCACATATCCCAGCACGTGGCAGAGCATCTCCGGCATCACATATGAGCGCTTTGGATTAGACTGCACCATAATCCCGCGCACATGAGCTTTTCTCAGCGTTTCCTTGATCTTCTCCGCCGTATCCAAGTTGAAACCCTTGGCCAGAATAATCTGGTTACGGAAGGAGCGCGTGGGTTCTCCTTTTTTCTCAGCCTCACGGTTGTATTTTTCGGTGGCGGTTTGAGCGATACGCTCAATGATATCCTCCCGCGTCATGTAGCGCTTGCCGTGTGAAGCATTGTCATCCTCTCCGTCCTCCACATGGCACAGATAAGGGAAGAGCAGCTCGGCCACCAACTGATCGTGCAGTTGGTAATAATATGCGCATACTTCCGGGTCGTACTCAAGCAGACGATTGGTTTTGGCATCTGCCGTACCCATCTGGCGACGCAGCGCCGCCTTTTCCTCCGGCGTCATTCGACGACGTGCATTTTCCAAGAGCTCAGCGCGTTTTTTTGCGAGCATTTTGCGACGCTCAGCGTCATCTTTAGTCTGAGCCCATTGCATTGTGTGACTCACTTGATTGTACGCCAGCCCATCCACTACCGCCGTAAGCTCACGCAAGTGGTAGCGATTTGCCACCAACTCGGCATTTTGGATATTGTTGGTGAGAATCTCCTCATTGCGATCCATAATCACCCCACGTTGAGCCGGAATACGCTCTTTTTCGATCAATTCATCAGCAGCAAGGCGTCCATGATTCCCGGAATCCACCACCTGCAATTCCACCAAGCGGTAGGTAATCACGCAAGATATCCCCAGCACCAGAACACAGAGCCAAGCACAACGGTTTGCAAATGGTATTTTCGTTTTCATTATCGTCTTTGAATGTGAGTGTGTTAGCGTGAAGCGGTAGCATGAATGGGAGCATCCTGACGAGTGCTGTGTGCAATCTCAATTTGGCTGTGGCGGATATCGCGCAGTTCGGAGCCATCGTGTATCAGACGTTCGCGCATAGCCCAGCGGTTGGTGAGAGCATCCGTTTTGGCACGATACTGATTAGCGTTCATTCGGCAGATGGCAATTTCACGATTCAATTTATTAATTTCCGTACGCTCCGCCACCTGCTCATTTTTAAGGACGGCATAGGACACGCCCATGGTGGTGGAGATCACAGCAAATGCGACCATCCACACCAAGAATCCGAAGCTAACGCGCTCCGAGTATCGCGACTTAATTTTTTTTCGTATCATTGGTTCTAAAGTTTTTCGATGACTCGCAGTTTCGCACTGCGCGAGCGCGGGTTAGCGGCCAGTTCTGCCTCCCCAGGTACCACAGGTTTGCGCGTGACACTTCGGGCAGAGTACTCCGGATTCGGACGCGGCTGCGCCCACTCCGGGCGATCAATTTCCGGTTTTGTCACACGTTCAAAAAAATGTTTGACCTTGCGATCCTCCAAGCTATGGAAAGTGATGATGGCCATACGTCCACCACTGCGTAGCAGAGAAAGACCGCCACTCAGCAGCTCATCCAGCGCCCCCAGCTCGTCATTCACCGCAATGCGCAACGCTTGGAAACTGCGCGTAGCCGGGTGCAACCTACCCTTGCGAGGAAGGACAGAGTTAATGATATTCGCCAACTGAGTGGTCGTAGTGATGCGACCATGCTCACGTTGCTGCACGATGCGATGCGCAATGGCACGGGAAGCGCGTTCCTCGCCATATTGCCACAAGATATCCGCCAACTCCGCCTCATCAGCTTCGTTCACAATATCCTCTGCACTGCGCGGCAGGGCAGGATTCATGCGCATATCCAGCGGGCCCTCAATCATGAAAGAAAAGCCGCGCTCTGCCGTATCCACCTGAGGAGAAGAGATACCTAAATCTGCCAACACACCATCCACTTCATCCACACCGTGACTGTGCAGTAGGGTTTTGACTTCCCGAAAATTACCTGCCAGCACGTGAAGCTTTTCGCCGTAGCCCGCCAGCCTCTTACGAGCTGCAGCGCGCGCCTGCGGGTCTTGGTCGATTCCCCATACGCTCGCCCCAGCTTGGAGCAACCGCTCGCTGTGACCACCACCGCCAAGTGTGGCATCCACCATCACTTTACCCTCCGAGGCCTGCAGAGCATCTACTGCCTCTTGCAACAAAACCGTCGTGTGACAGAAGTCCGAGACCTCCGCCGTCTCCTCCGTTGCGCACTCCGCCCCCGCTGCATGCGCCGCCCGTTGCATGTTTACGACCTCTTGAAGCGGGACCTGCTCCACGATTCTTTCTTCGCACCACACTGCATTCGGCAAGGCTTCCTGCCAACGCCGCACGTGCTCATCAACGCCGGCTTCATCCGTCAGCTCCAGCCATACCTCAGCCGCCGCATTCCCTAGCCTGTAGCCTAGCACCCCGGCGTCTGACCGTAACGCCGCACGCAGCTCGCCCACGCGCATATCCTGCGCGCGCGTGCAAAAAGCAAGCGCCTGGCGACAGATATCGCGGTTGAGATTTTGCAGTTGGCGTTGCGCCTCAGCCAGCACACCACGTGCACCTCGCGCTCCAGCATCCCGCATCCGCACCACGATAGCCTCCCGCTCGTGCTTGTACACAGAAAAAGCCTGCTGACACACGGCATGAGTCTGCCAAAGCAGCACACGGTAACAAGCCCCCCCGCCAGGCGGATGGGGCGCGACCCAACTTTCTGCCTCCTGCTTGCTCATGAGAGAATGTGGAAAAGTTGGTCGAGCTTCAGCTTGCTGAGTGCATCAGCCGTGTGTGTCTTCTCGTAATCAGCGGGATTCCAAATCTCAAAAAAAGCACCCCGACCCACAATGGTCGCCGTTTCCTCCAACTTCATGCGCTCCCGCTGTGGCTTGGGTATCAGCAATTTCCCCTGGGTACTTACCTCGGCCTCAAAACTGCATCCCGTTATCTTTCCTACGTACTGGTCAACGTCTCCAGGCGGTATCATCTGCTCCCGCGCGTGTTCCCGTATTGCCTCTATCTTCTCCGCAAAACTCTCCCGCGTGTAGCACTTCAGAACCCTGCAACTCTCACTGTGCGCCTCTATCAGAACCAACACCTCTCCCTGTGCCGCTCGCCAGCCTGCCGGGATGGCTACCCGACTCTTCGGATCTAGCTTATGCGTCACATTCCCCGTAAAGAGCACTGTCTGGTCTTTCGACATATCGTCTCGTACACTTGCCGCTACACATAGTACACTCCAATACACTTCAATTGTCAACTTTTTTCTCCACTTTTTTTTGATTTTTCCATGTTTTGGGAGGGTATACACATCCGTCCCGAGAAAAAACTAATAGGTAATGCAGCAACCGTAGGTTGCTGCCTATGTACGAGGTACGACGGAGGTGCCTAGCGGCACCTATGTACGAAGTACGAGGTACGATGTAAGATTGCAAAGTTCGCGCGCCTACAGCGCGAAGAGGCGCACAAAAACAACCAAACCTGCCACAATCGAGTGGGGGTGATCTGCCACGTGGAGAGTCATTGTCAACCTCTTTCCCCCTTTATCTTCAATAAACTCGAACACGTACAAAAAAGAAACAGATCTTGGGACAGAACAAAATTTTTCGAGTAGGGATTTGGAATCTATTATTGGCGTTTATGGAGTATCAACCCACATCCGTCCCAAGAAAAAAAGTCATCTTCGGAGCACTCCAGCTGTTATCCTTTTTTCTCTCAAACGACTTGTCCGCTCGGAGAGTGCGGGATATAATGAAACACATGAGGTGGAGAATACCGCAGGAGGATCCGATGATGCTGCTCTTACCGCAGCCCAAGGAGTGGAAGAACCTGCAAGATGTGGCGGATTACGCGCGGGCGTGCATTGAAGTGTGCGGACCACCCGGATGGGACGTGGTATGGGATCGCGCGGTAAAACGGCTTGGCTGCTGTATGTTCAACAGGCGTATACTGAGCTTCTCGCGTTTCTTTGTGCAGACCTATTTGGATAAAGACCAAGAGTTGATCCGGCGCACCGTGCTCCACGAACTGGCACATGCTTTAGCATGGGAAAAATACCGTGAACGCGGTCACGGCCCGGCGTGGCACCGAGCGTGTTGCGCACTCGGAATAGCCGATGAACGTTCCGTGTGCAAGTGCGATGACTTTGCACCACCGGAGCGCCAGAAGAAACCGACCTACGCGCTATGCCACGCCATCACCGGTGAGGTGTACCGCTACTACTACCGCAAACCGAATTATTCTGCCTACCGACTGCGGCTCAGCTATATCCCCGGACAGCGCGCCCAGACGCTCGGCAAGCTCAAGCTCATTGACCTGCGTGAGCAGGAAAGCCAACGTGACTCGTCCGACGCGAATTCCAAGCAAACACAATAAACAGAGGCAGATGGGATCTGCCTATGTACGATGTACGATGTACGATGTACGATTTCCAAATTCGCGCGCGTTGCGCGGGGAAGCAGAACAAAAGCGACACGGAATTTTTTATGCGACTACCGGTCGTGGTTAGAAAGCGACGATGGCAGACGGTGGCGGCGAGACGCCGCCCATGTACGATGTACGACGGAGGCAGAGATTCCTCTAGATCCGTCATCATGATGACCGCTGTTTCACGATTTCTGATATGTATAAACGATGATATCAGTCAATAAGAGCACTTTCTCCGTTGATGAACTTTTCTCAAATGCGTTTGCCCTGTCGTAAATCGTACATAGGCGCCACCAGGCGCCTCGACCCTTCCTAATCACGTCCGCGCACGGCTTTCAAAATTCCGCTCAGCACCTGCTTCGCCCCCCCGCGAGCTCCGCTCGCCGAACTATGCAAATCGTAAATCGTAAATCGCAAATCGTAAATGGTTTGTGCGATTGCTTTGGAGAAATTCCATTGGGACAAATGTGCCCTACCCACACGTGTCCCAATGAAATCTTCTCTGGGTTCATTCAACCCATCCTCATGCGTTTCCCATGGATGAAGAAGGTAAGCCAGCAGGAAGCTCAAACCATTGATGATTGAGCAAAGCCGTGTACTCGGCATAGCGTAACAGCAAATACTTTCCTCGTACCAACGCATCATCATTTAAGAATTCCTCTGGCTCGACAATCCCGCGCGTAGCGCGCTAGCATTCAAATCGTACATCGTAAATGCATTAAGAAACATGTGCCCTACCCCTTCATTCCTGAGATTTGTCCGCAAGCATCCACGCGAATGGCTGTAGCTGCCGGTACTTTCGGCAGGGCAGGCATGCGCATCATATCCCCGCAGAGAGCCACTAGGAAGCCAGCTCCATTGGCTATTTCGAAGTCGCGCACCGTGATTGTAAAACCTTTGGGACGACCGACAATCTTGGGGTCGTCGGTCAACGAATTCTGAGTTTTGGCCATGCAGACCGGCAGATTAGTCAGACCATTCTTTTCCATGAGCGCCAGCTTTTTCTCGGCTGTGGATGTAAGCTTTACTCCATCGGCTCCGTAAATGCTGCATGCAATCGCGCGCATCCGCTCTTCCACCGACACATCCAGACCGTAGAGCGGCCGGAAGGAAGCTTGGTGACCGGCATCCACCATGCCCTGCAACACCGTATTCGCCAGCTCCATGGCGCCCTCGCCGCCGCGACCGAACACGTCTGCCACGGCACAGCTCACACCCATCTGCGCACAGCATTCTTTGACAGCGCCTATCTCCTCCTCCGTATCGCTGGAAGCAAAAAGATTGATCGCCACAGTCACCGGACGCCCGTATCTCCTGGCGCTCTCAATATGAGCCTGCAAGTTTGGCAGCCCTCGACGGACCGCCTGAACATCAGGTGTTTCCAGGTTCTTTTTATCCGCACCACCGTGCATTTTGAGGGCACGAATCGTCGCTACCAGCACAATGGCCTCCGGAGACAACCCGCTCTGTCGGCA
>CANRJD010000027.1 GCA_947630815.1 uncultured Akkermansia sp.
GTGGCCAAGGAAAAGGTGGAGAGATTCAAGGGACGTATCCGTGAAATCACCCGCCGGAACCGAAGCCGACGACTCAGCGAAACGATAGAGGAGCTCAACGCCTACATACGCGGCTGGGGAAACTACTACAAACTGGCAGCGATGAAGGAAAGAGCGGGGAGCATAGACGAGTGGATAAGACGCAAGCTGAGGGTGATAAAACTCAAACAATGCAAACGAGTCTATGCGATAGCCTGTTTCCTGCGAGAAGGAGGTGTAGCAGAGGAGCAAGCCTTCAAGGTAGCAGGGTCAGGGAAAGGCTGGTGGCGACTCTCGCTGACGAGAGAAAGTCACCGAGCCATGGGAAAAGAGTGGTTCGGGGAGATGCGATTAGTCTCATTGCAGAGCGTTGTCTGCAAAGGTTAGGAAACCGCCGTATGCCATAAAAGGCACGTACGGTGGTGTGAGAGGGGGCGAAAGCCCCCTACTCGATCCTTCACGGCAAACGTATTAGAAAGTGCTTTTTTACCTTTGCGCGTGGGCGGTGGCAGAGACGGCAGATGTGTTGGGGAGGACGAACTTGCGGAGTTGCACCGTGGCGGCAGTTGCGCCGAACTCTCGCACACAGCAGACGGCGAGCTTGTGCGCGAGCGTTTCCAGCAGAACTGTGGGCTCGACTTGAGCTAGTTCAATGAGTCGGCGGGAAAGCGCGTCGTAGTCGATGGTTTTCGCGATGTCATCGGCCATTTCGCCAAAGGAGAGCTCCGGAGTGAAAGTGACATCCGCCTGCACGGGCTGGGGCGTGGCGCGCTCACTTTCCGGCACCCCCAAGCGGCATGTGAAGGATAGTGTGTGCAGTTTGACCGTATCCCGAGTGGGGTGGCAATTGCCGCGCTGCATGAGTGCTTGTAAGGCACCGAGATGGGGTACTACGATATCGGGTTCAGCCTCGCAGAGCTGGGCGGCGTTGTTGTAGCCGGTCAGAACGCCGATAGCGCAGACCCCGGCACAGTGGGCAGCCGCCATATCGTGCTGCATATCGCCGATGAAAGCGGTTTGACGCGCATCGAGACCGTGCTGGGCAAGCAGAGTGTGAATGTGAGCCTCCTTGTTGAGAATGCCGGTGTGCAACCCCTCAAAGTAGTCAAAAAGGCCGAGTTCCTTTGCCTGCCGATCAAAGGCGATAGAATCCATGCTGGAGAGAATGAAACAGCGGATGCCGCACGCCCGACAGTAGTCCAAGAATTCCCGCGCATGAGGGAGGACGGTGACGGGCGCTGCCTCCGGCGAGTTTAGGATGTGCCGGTAGTGATCTTCTAACTCCTCAATGGGGATACCCGGTGTTTTCCATGAATAATAGGTCGGGTAGGGAAGTTGGAATTCCGCGCGGAACTGGTCGCGGTTCAGTGCTGGCAGCCCGTATTGTGAGATGACGTAGTTGGTGGCCTGCAGGGTGAGTGTCAGATCATCGCACAGCGTACCGGACCAATCGAATATAAGTGAATCAAACATTTTTGCAGGCGGGGGTTATTTGGCTTTTATGTTGTATTTGATGCTGTATTTGCGGATAGCTTCCTTGAGCGCGGGATTGACGAAGGGGTTATCCTTGCCATAGCGCGCCCAGGGACCGCCGGGGACAAGAGAGAAATCGACGAAGCGCCAATGTACCACGGCACTGCCGCCGGGGATGCCCAGGTAATCACGTACGGCGGGGGATATATCGATGCCGGCGCCGTTGTTTCGTGTATTTCTGGGGCGCTTGCCTTTGAAAACGTACTCCCAATCATCGGTCACGAAAGGACCGCAGTCCTCCCACTGGGCAAAGCAGTAACGTCCCTTGTAGTAAATCTGCACCCAGCTTCCGCGACAGACCGACTCGTACTTACCCTCCTTGTCTCGTCGGTACCAAGGGATGACTCTCTCTGCCTCCGGCTTGGGACCGCCGCGGTCAATGTCGTTGTACGGCAGAGCCACGTAAAAGGGGTTGAGTTGGGGGCGGAAGCCGAGCGGCGCATAGGTGACGGGATCGCGTTTTTTGGGGTCGGGGTCATCGTAGCCGCCGTAATTGTCATCCCAAGCGCTATCCCAGCTGCTGGCTGTGTTGGGCACAGGATTGCGCGCTGTGGCACGTTCTCCGATAAAGAAGTAGGTGGCGGTGATATCGAAGTGCCAAGGGAAAGCGCCGCGGCGAGATGGCGTGGGGTATTTCTTGGGGTCAGGAAAGTTTTTGCGCTTGCTCTGGTCGATGCGTGGACGGAGGGGGCCGTTCTTGATCGCCAGCTCGCGCAGTTTCTCCTTGCTCACCGTGCGCGACTGGGTTGGGGGACGAAAATAGTGTACTTCCCGGTTAGAACTTGCCCCTCGGCGTTCTGCAGATGTTTGCCCGCTAATGCCAACCGCCCCGCATGTCCAAGACGCCAGCACCGGTATCAGCGTGGCAAGCATGGCAGAGCGCAGCGTGCGGGAACTCATGACGGGAACGAGCGTATGGCGGCATCAACCGTTGTGCAGAATGGTGGGACGGGGGTGGAGCAATTTCTCCGGCGCATCCAAATTGTAATGCAATCCGCGTGATTCCTGGCGACGAATAGCGCAGTCGATAATCAGCGAGGCGGTGAGAGCGAGATTGCGCAAGTCGAGAATTTCCGGCGTCACACGATAACCCCAGTAGTATTCGTGAATTTCGCGGTTAATGTTGCGCAGGCGTGTGGCCGCGCGCTGCAGACGATGGTTCGTGCGCACAATGCTCACGTAATCCGTCATGGTGCGGCGCACTTCATCCCAGCAATGGTAGAGGATAGCCAGATCATCCTGCGGCACGCGGTCGCCGTGCTTCCATTCCGGGATGGGGTAGGTTTCCTCTGCGTGCGCGAGGGGAAGCCGCGTGAGCATGGCTGCAAGCGCGCGTTTGGTGATCACCACACACTCCAGAAGAGAGTTACTGGCGAGCCGGTTGGCGCCGTGCAAGCCCGTGCAGCCGCTCTCCCCGGCCACAAAGAGACCGCGCAGGCTGGTCTGTCCGTTTGTGTCAGTTTTCACGCCGCCACATTGGTAGTGGGCAGAGGGAACTACGGGGATCATATCGCGCTCGGCATCGATGCCGTAGCTTTTGCATGTTTCGTAGATGTAAGGGAAACGCTCAGCCATGAACCCGGCAGGCTTGTGGGTCATATCCAAGTACATGCAAGGATGCCCGGTGCGCAGGATTTCGCTGTTGATGGCACGTGCTACGATGTCGCGCGGCGCTAGACTCTTGCGCGGGTCATACTTTTGCATGAACTCCTGTCCATCCGGCCCTTTGAGGATGCCGCCCTCGCCGCGCACGGCCTCCGAGATGAGGAAGGTAAGGCCCTCACGATCCGAACTCTTGGGGTTGTAGAAAGTTGTGGGATGGAATTGCACGAACTCCATGTTCGAAATTTGAGCTCCGGCGCGCCAAGCCATCGCGATACCGTCTCCCGTGGCAGTGGGAGGATTGGTGGTGTACATGTACACGCGCCCGGTGCCACCCGTAGCGAGCAGAATGCGATCGCTGCGAAATATCTCCACCTCACCCGTAGCGGGATCCAACACATAGGCCCCCACCACGCGGTCTTCCGTGACACAGCCTAACTTTGCCGTGGTGATCAGATCAATGGCAATGCGATGATCCAGCAGAGTGATATTGGGGTGACGTTTGGCACATTCGAGCAATTTGGTGGAAATCTCCAGTCCGGTGGTATCCTTGGCATGCAGAATGCGGCGTTTACCGTGACCGCCCTCTCTGCCCAATTCGAAAGCTCCGTTCTTCATCAGGTCGAAGTCCACCCCCCACTCCAGCAGCTCGCGAATGGCGTCGGGCGCTTCGGTCACAATCGTGCGCACAGCCTGCTCATCGCAGAGCCCTGCGCCGGCATCCAGAGTATCGGCAATGTGTTCCTCAAAGCTGTCATTTTTATCTATGACTGCAGCAATGCCACCCTGAGCCTTGGCGGAACTGGAAACCAAGGGATCACTTTTGCAGAGCACTGTCACGCTGCCATGCGCCGCCGCCCGTAATGCAAAGCTCAGACCCGCTACCCCACTGCCTACCACAAGAAAATCGGTGTGTATCATAAGACTACGCGGGGATTCTACCATGTTCTTCCCCCTCCGTCAATGCGCATATCCGTCCCAAGAAAAAGCGCCCCCGATAGGTATTTAACGGCACGCTATGCAGCATAAGCCGTTGGCCATTTACGATTTACGATTTACGATTTAGAAATTTGGCGAGCCTTCGGCTCGCGAAGATGCGAAGCGTAAGCGAAGGTGGTGGGGAAAATCATACAAGGTCGTTGGTTCGAAAGGGATGCGAATCATGCAAAGCTGCGTCCACGACTTGGCCACATTGCACATCGTACAAGGCAAACGCATTCTCTAATGCGTTTGCCTTGTGGACGCCCTTTATCTCCTTGCGCCACGCGGCATGGGAATGCCCGCCGACCGCGCTGAGGAGAAGTGGGATGCGCCACCGCCGAATGAGGCGGCAGGAGAGCCGATGCGCGTCGTGGTGGGAGCAGAGACTCCCGTCGGCTTCGGAATGCTGAATCCACCGGTTGTCGGCATGGTCGAGATTCTCGGAGAGTTCACGCCCGGGGTAAGCGGCTTAGGAATGCTGGAGCCACCGGTTGTCGGCATGGTCGAGATTCTCGGAGAGCTTGCGCCTGGGGTAACCGGTTTAGGAATGCTGAATCCACCGCTTGCCGGCATGGTCGAAATCCTCGGGGCGCCCACGCTTGGACCCGTCGGACCCGCCGGTTTGGGGATGCCCATTCCACCTGCACCCGGGGCAACTGCTCCTGGTGTGGGCGCCACTCTCACCCCTCTCGGAGAGGGCATGTTGGAAAAAGCAGGACCGGGACCGCGCATGCCCGGCGAGGCAGGCCTGGGGAAATTGTTCATACCCGGGTACCTAGGGTGCGAGACGCCCGGTCGCGGCGGCGGCACAGCGCCTCCCGGAGGACGCATGCCGGGGTGATGTCCACGTGGGAATGCCGGCGGGGCGGGTACGCGATGAATGCCGTGCGGATAATGGTACGGACCACGGTACCACCATGCCGGCGACCAGTGGGGTACGAAGCACAACGCTGTGAGCGCAGCAATGGTGAAAATCGCGACTCCGGCAGAGGTGTAGCCATACACCGGACGGCCGTACGAGTATCCGAAGATCGGGAAGCCGTTCTCATCGTAGCTAGCGTTGGTCCACGCTGCACCGGCATTCACACTGCCCGGCACAGCGTAGGAAACATAGCCCGAGTCGGGCACAACGCAGGAGCTGCAGATTACCGATACTCCGGTAAGGAGTGCTAATGTTGCATGTGGTATCTTCATGGCTTGATGTTCCTTTCCAGCTTTGTGGGGTACGTTTTACCCCTTTAAGCATACAGACGCAATCTTTTTTTATCTTCTACAAACAAATAAAATATCTAAAAGACCAGTGCAACCGCATTGCGGTTGCTATGTACGATTTACGATGTACGATGTACGATTGGGAAGTTTGCGTGCTTGCGGGCGAGATTTTATTGGGACACGTGTGGGACGGATGTGCTCTATGCGAGGGGTGGTGGGGGAAGCTGGGCCTGCTTCAGCAAGTCAAGGATCTGTTCGCGAGGCTTATCCGGCCAACACTTGTTGGAGATGGGACTGGCGGGGCTGGGGTGCAGAATGCTACCCAGGGTAAAGGTCGTTTCCGGGATGGCCGTGGCGGCGATTTGCAACTGCTGCAGAGCATAGGCGCCCACGCCGATGAGGCAGGTGGGGCTCAGCGCTCGGATGAGGCGCACCAGATGGCGTTGACAGGCGGACTCAATCCGTGCGGCCTGCTCACGCGGGAGCTGGGTAGGGGGTATATTGGCGCCGCTTTCGCTCATCCAGATAAGCGGGCAGTAGTTGGCTACGTAGGCTTGCGCGAAGAAGCGCTCCGCTGTGCCGTAAAGTTGCTCGAAAAGCCCCCACAGTCGTCTTCCGCTCACTTCTGAGCGTGGGCAAGAGAAGCCTTGGATGGGGCGTTTGGGGTGCGTTTTTTCGGGCTGACCTATGGCGGTGGTGATACCCATCCATAGAGTGACAGCAGGAATTTCGCCGAAGGGTACACCCGTCTGAGCCATGCCGAAAGGACCAGGGTTCATGCCGAGGTAGAGCACCTGTTTGGGAGCTGTGGCGAAGCGGCGGATATAGGCTTCGTGTCCGGCCCAAGCATAGTTGAGTGGGTTGTAGGTGAAGGCGACGGGCGGCGCAAAATGCAGGGTATCCATTTCTGCCGAGAGCTCGCGCGCGGCGGCCAAAACTTCATCAGTGCAGTCCATGCGCGCATGATAGCACAAGGAAGCGGGGTTGACCAACAAAATATCGGCTTGAAAAAGGTGGGTGGATTCTGTAGAATACCGGGCGTGAAGGTAATCGCCATAGCAAATCAGAAAGGGGGGGTAGGCAAGACCTCGACGGCAGTGAATTTGGCTGCGGCTTTGGCGGCGCGTGGCAAAGATGTGCTGCTCATCGATGTGGATTCTCAGGCCAATGCGTCCTCCGCCCTCGGCTTTTCTGTGGCCGGAGAGCAGAGCCTCTATCAAGCGCTCATCGGCAATTGCAGGTTAGAGGATCTGATCATCTCAGCCAATCGTCGTCACCTTTCGCTGGTGCCTTCTCACATGGATCTTTCGGGCGTGGAGGTGGAGCTTACACAGGGCGGGGAGCATACCAGCTGCATGCAGCGTGCATTGGCAGGGCTGCGAGAGAACTCGGCGTTCGACTACGTATTTTTGGACACACCACCCTCGCTGGGGGTGCTGATGACGGCGTCGCTGTGCGCGAGCGATGAGGTGCTCACGCCCATGCAGTGCGAGTTTTTGAGCTTGGAAGGTCTCTCAAAGATTCTCTTCGTGATTGAGCAGATACGCGACAGCGGTATTCAACCCAGCATCATTCACGAGGGCATCCTCATGACCATGTACAACAACACCAACTTGGCCAATCAGGTGATAGATCAGGTGCAGGAGAACCTGCCGGACAAGATTTACGAAACCGTGATACCGCGCTCGGTACGCGTGGCAGAGGCCCCAAGTTTTGGACGCACCGTGCTGGAGCACGACCCGGAGGGCACGGCTGCCTGGGCCTACAAAAATGCGGCGAAGGAGTTCTTGCGCCGCCACCGCTGATGTTGCGCTGGATTTACCCGAGCCTGTGTGAGCTGTGCCACGAGCCGTGTGAGCGGGAACTTTGCGAAAACTGCATTGCCCAACTTCCCGCCGTCCCGTTACCTATTTGCTTGTACTGTGGGTCTCCTGTGGCCGGCGAGCAGCATGATCCCATGCGCTGTGCGCAGTGTGGCGCAGCTCCGCGTTATTATGACTTCGCCCGCAGCGCGTACATGACAGATGATGCTACGCGTCACTTGGTGCATGCCATCAAGTACCATCATGCCAACTACTTGGCGGGTATCATGGGCGAGTTACTCAATCGGCTGTGGGAGGATACGCCTCAGCTCATGCAGCCGGGGCAGTATTGCATCGTGCCCGTTCCGGCTACGCGGGCGCATCTCTTTGCTAGGGGCTATAATCAGGCGGAGGAGATAGCCCGTGCGTTGGCTCGGCTGCGAGGTTTGCCGGTGTGTTGCGCCCTCAAACGCATCCCCACCGGGACTGAGAGCCAGACTCGCCTCTCTGCCGGGGAACGCCGCCGCAACGCTATGCGAGCCTACACGGCACAGCCGGCCTACGCAAGCGGTCGCCGCAAATTGCCGGGGGTGGATGTGGTGCTGGTGGATGATGTGTACACCACAGGCAGCACGGCCCATGCCTGCGCCAAGCAGTTGCGCAGACTTTCCGGTGTGAAACGCGTCGGAGTGCTCACCCTTCTGCGTGCGCGTGGACGGAGAGATGATGCAGGACGACCGCATTAGCGTTCCCGCTACTCCGCTGCGCATTATAAATCGTACATAGGCACCGCTAGGCGCCATTGCCTTCTACCCCAAAGCGACAACAAGGCTGACAGCGGCTATCAGAACCGCAAGGATTGTGCTCCAAAGAATGACTTTATCTCGTCGTTCCCGGCGCTTGGATTCATCTACTTTACAACACAATTGCTCTCGAATGTTTTCGTATGCGAGCACATACTCATAACACGCTTGCACATGGGGTTCGCACTGCTTAAAAACTCTGCACGCTTTTCCCATCTGGAGGGGTTGGAGCGACTTTTACCCCACTCATATTAGCCCTCCCCCAATTCTACGGACAAGACCTTTTCGAGCAGCTCATCATAACCTTCCTGTGTCTCCATTCCTCCTCCCTGCAATGTCACATTTCCCCTGCTCAACAAAGAGCAGCAATCAGCATAGGACTGCTCATCAAGCTGCTCTATTTCTCCCCTCGTTTCCATGCCTCCATTCTCCAGCATTCCCTCCCTTTGTCAACAAAAAAATCGTCCATCGAAAATCAAAAATTTTCTCTTCTTTTTTCTAACCATCTCCGTGCACGGCTTTCAAAATTCCGCTCCGCACCAACTCCGCAAAAATCGCGCGCAGGCACAGGAATTTCTCAATCGTTTATCGTAAATGAATATGCGTTTTCCTTGAGGAAGGGCGTTTAATGCATCCTGCCGCGAGGGTGGAAGTTTTTGTGGAGGGAAACGAGTCGTTTTTGCTCCACATGGGTGTAGATTTGGGTGGTGGCTAGATCGGCGTGACCGAGCATATCCTGGATGACTCGCAGATCGGCCCCATTCTCCAGCAGGTGCGTGGCGAAGGAGTGGCGAAGGATGTGAGGAAACACGTTTTCATCCAACCCGGCGGCAGCGGCGCGCGTCTTGATGATCTGGCGAATGCGCTCGCGGGTGAGTTTGCCTCCACGGCGGGAGAGGAAAACCACGTTCGGGTCGCGTTTGCCCGCTGCCAGCAGCAGGGCGCGCGCGTGTTCACGGTAGTAGCGCACTGCCCGTGCCGCTTCCCCGCCCAGCGGTACATAGCGCGTTTTGTCACCCTTGCCGGTGATGCGAACGAATCCCTCGTCCCAGTCCACTTGCTCCGGCCGCAGGGAGACGAGCTCACTCACGCGCAGACCACTGCCGTAAAGCATTTCCAAGATTGCGCGGTCGCGAGCGCCGAACGGTAAATCGTGTAGGTCAATGCTTTCCAAAAGCAGGCGCACATCTTCTTCAGAAAGCGTCTGCGGAATTTGCATACTCATGCGGCCGCTTTGCACGAGCGCAGCCGGGTTGGCTGGCAAGATGTGTTGCGCCGCCAGATAGCGGAAAAAGATGCGCACGTGGACCATCATAATACGCGCGCTGGATGCTGCCAATCCCTCTGCAAGCAGGTCATGGTGGTACTCAACGAGCGTGGCGTCCTGCACCTCATCTGGTGGGATAGAGCGCTGCTGCAGGTAGCGGCGCAGGTGAGTGAGACTCTGGCGTACGGAGCTGCGGTAGTGTGAACTCAACCCGCGCTCTGCTGCCAAGTAGAGCAAAAATTGCTCGATGGTGGCGCCAAGTTCTTGCAGACTCAGGCTCATCACTTTGCGATATTTAGGCGGTCATCAGAGCTTCGCGGTTCACGAAGAAAACGGCTGCCATCAAGCAGAGAAAAGCCCACAGGTAATCCCATTTCCACTGTTCGCCCATGTAGAGAATCATGAAGGGAACGAAGACGCTCAGTGTAATCACCTCCTGCATAATTTTGAGTTGGGCGAGCGTCAACCCCGCTGAGCGGCCGATGTGGTTGGCCGGGATCATCAAGCAGTATTCGAAAAAAGCGAGTCCCCAACTCACCAGAATGAGCTTCCACATACCCTGCGATACGCTTTCCCCAGGCTTGCGCAGGAACCCGTACCACGCAAACGTCATGACGGTATTGCTCAGGATGAGCAGCACTGCGGTAGCTATTAGTCGGCACATGTTGGTTACCGTTTGGAACTTCTGCCTTCACAGTCACGCTGCAGCGCCTGCCAGAGCGAATCAATTCCGGCAGAAACAGCTTCCTTCGAGGCAGCCAAATCCACGCCGGGTTGACTGTGGGCGAAAAGGTAGAACTTAATCTTCGGCTCGGTGCCACTGGGGCGCACCGCAAAACTGCGGCCATCCGCCAAGTCAATGAAAAGTAAATTCTCTGCCGGCACAGGGTCCCCTTCGGCATCTTTCATCGTACCGTGCGAGAAATCACGCACGGCAACTACGGGTGAGCCGTCCATTTGTGTGGGCGGGGCAGAGATGAAGCTGTGCGTCAGCGCGGCAATCTGCGCTGCGCCGTCCGCTCCCTCCATCACCAGGCTCTTTCCTACTTCCTGGTAGTAGCCGAATTGAGTGTAGAGCGAATTGAGGCACTCCAACAGACTGGTGTGGCGAGATGCGAGGTAAGCGTTAAGCTCGGCCAGACAGAGCGCGGCGGCATTGGCATCTTTGTCGCGCACAAAGTCCTGCGCCAAGTAGCCGTAACTCTCCTCTCCGCCAAAAACGAAGTACTTGCTGTGTTGCAAGCGCAGGGATCGTGTCGTCGATTCATCCATGCGACGGTAGTCGGCGCGCAGATTCTCGGGGATGGCGTGCTCATATTTGCCGAGTTTGGCGGCAATATACTTGAAGCCGGTGAGGACATTGACAGTTTGGATGCCGTGGGCGGCGGCGATGGCATCTTGCAGCGGGCTGGTTACATAGGTTTTGACCATCACAGCATGCTGCTCATTCTGCGGGGTCACAATTCCGAGCTCCCGCATACTCATGCAGCGGTACCAGGCCAGAAGGCAGCCCGTCTGGTTGCCGGTGAGCAGTTGCATCTTGCCCGTACTTTTGTCACGCACGGCAATTCCCATGCGGTCGCTGTCCGGGTCGGTAGCAATGACGAGGTCGGCCTTCTCTGCATCCGCCTGGGCGATAGCCATATCCAAAGCAGGAGCATTTTCAGGGTTAGGGCTTGCTACGGTGGGGAAACGTCCATCCTGCACATCCTGTGCGGCCACTGTACTCACTTGGCAGCCCAGTTCGCGCAGCAGGGGGACAATGCAACGCTTGCCGGTGCCGTGCAAATTGGTGTACACCACTTTCGCCATCCCTGCCTGTGCGAACACTTCCGGGCGCAGGATGATTCCCTTGAGCCGTTCCATGAAGCCCGCATCCATTTCGGCTCCCAGCGTACGCAGCGAGCCGCGTTCAGATTCGGGCAGGGGGGCATAGGCGTCGCTCGTCAACGCATTCACCTCTGCAATCACGCCGGTATCGTGAGGCGGCACCAGTTGCGCACCATCGTTGAAGTAGGCCTTAAATCCGTTGTCATGCGCCGGGTTGTGGGAGGCCGTGATGACCACACCGGTATCGGCATTCAGCTCGCGGATGGCGAAGGAAACCTCCGGTGTGGAGCAGGGACCATCGAACAGCGCGCAATCGCAGCCCAAGTCCGTTGCTATTTTTGCGCACAGCTCAGCAAAGTCGCGCGAGAAGTGGCGCGTATCGTGCCCTACTACAATGAGCGGTTTGCGGGAACCGACAAATTGACGGACGTAGGTGATGAGCCCGCGCATGGCGCGCCCCACGTTGTAAAAGTTCATGCATGCTGTGCCAACGCAGGGGTGCTCCGGTCTCCCGTTTACTCCGCCTCGGCCTTGCTCGGCGGCGGTGATAGTAGCGCCGATGGTGCGACCGCGCAGCCCCCCCGTGCCGAAGGCAAGGGTCTTGTAAAACCGGTTGTTGAGCTCTGCCCAATTTTGTTGCTCAGTGAGCTCGCTCACCGCAGCCGCCGCTACAGGATCCGTTGTGCCCTTTAGCAGTAGTTGGATATTTTTCAGTGTCGCCTCTTGCAGTTTTCCCGCTGCTACCGCCCGCTCCAATGCTTGCAATTCTTGCTCGCTCATCATAGCGCCGTCATTCTAGCATATGCAGGAAAATTAGCCAACTTTTTTTCTCAGGCCTCCCACGGCAAACGCAGGGCAAACGCATTAGAAAATGCGTTTGCCTATGTACGATTTACAACACGCACGACGGCTGTAAGTGCGTATGGACAGCGCGCATGCGCTGCCCGAAGGGCGAACCGGCAATGTGGTGCCGGTGAGTCAACTTACGATGTACTATTTATTAATAATGTGCGCGTTGTGCAGATTCTTTTCGGAGCATTAACGTATGCAGAGATTCCTCTAGATCCATCATTATGATGACCGGTTGTTGTGATGATTTTGATACGCATAAACGGGGAAATCAGTCAATAAGAGAATTTTCTCTGTTGATGACCTTCTCTCAAATGCGTTTGCCGTGAGGGCAACCGCATTTTGCTTGACAGGAGCATAGGGTCGCGTGTAAGGTGAATCCATGAAAATGTGGATAATAGGGATTTTTGGTGTGGTGGCAGCGTTCGTGGCATCACCTGTCATTGCAACGACCGCAGCAGAAAAACTGAATCCGCCACCCGAGGCCGATGTCGAGATGAAGAGGAACTACCGCGACACTTGGCGATGGTTGGAATTAATGAACGGCGAGGTAGAGAATGATGCGGCCTACTATTTTTTCGTGCGCACCGGCACAGATATCCCAGAGGATTTGGAGGAGCTGGGTGAAGTGTTTCATGTGATGAACAGAGTGTACGAAAGCATGCGGAAAGAGGATGTGGAGATGCTGTTTGTGGGACGAGGAAGCAAGGAAAAGCTTGAAAGACGTTTGGATAGGGCAAAGGCGAATTTCCCGGCGTGCCACGACGATGCGAAGGGGGTGGGGGCGATTCCGGGGTATCGGTCCCGCCCGCTCAGGGGTATTACCGTGGTGGATGCCGATGGCAATCTCGTGGCGGAGACTAATGATTTGAAGCTGCTGGAAAACTGGCGTTCTATCATCATGAAGTGGGAAGCCATGAAAAAAGCCAGAGACAACCCTGGAAAAGTGAAATCCCTGCTCGCGGAGCTTTTGCCGGGGCAGGAAAAGGCCTCGGACGTGAGTTTCGGGAATGTCAACATCAATTGTGGAAACGATACTGTGCCCGAGGATGAACAGCAGCAGCTTGATGGAAATAGCAGTAATCTTGCCAAACTTTTGTGCAAACTGGACGAAGATCAGGCGTCGCTCGTCAACACTTCCGCGCGCTATTTTGTGGCCGTGCTTTTTGATCTCAAACTTGCGGAGGGAAACACGGTAGAAATGTACACGGCTACGCAAAATTTTCGAGAAAACGAAAATGAAAAGCTGTACGAAATAGCCAAAACGCATTTTCGCTCCGATGTGCAGCTCTTTTACGTGACGTACACGAAGAAGAACGCCGATGCGTTTCGTGCCACGGTGGGCGACGACGCGCCGGTATATAACCGAGAGGAGCATCCGACATTGTTTAGGCATCCATCAATTGTAGCTGCCTGTTCTCATGACATATACGACTTGCCTTCCGTTTCCGTCACGCGCGCGCTGGATACGCGGATTCTTGCCGAGGGACGCAAACCCGTAGTTGATGATTTGGAGACGTTGCTTACAGCCGAGGAAGCCAAGCAAGGGATCGAGAGAGAACAGGAGCCAGACCATTAACGATTTACGACGGAGGCAGACAAGGTCTGCCCATGTACGATGTACGATTTGAGGAGTTCGCGCGCCTACGGCGCGGGGATGCGGAGCCGGGGCGGACGGGATGTGATGGAACTGTGCGCGGGGGTGATTACAAAGGGGCGGTGGCGGGGGCGCCTGGCGGCGCCTGCGTACGATGTACAACACGCACGACGGCCCCGATGAGGGCGCACGCGTTAGCGGGCGGTAAGTGCGTATGGACAGCGCGCATGCGCTGCCCCGCAGAGGCAAGTAGGCAATGGGGTGCCTACGAGTCAACTTGAGAAGTTCGCGCGCGTTGCGTGGAGGAGCGGAGGCAGACAGAGTCTGCCTCCGTCGTACATCACGCATCGTACATAGGCGACATCCCGCCGCCACCGATCCTTTCTAACCACGTCCGCGCACGATTTTACGACATCTCGCTCGCATTTGCTCTGCATTCCCGCGCCGCAGGCGTGCGAACTCCCCAAATCGTAAATCGTAAATAACCAACGTCTTATGCTACATGATGTGCCGTTGATTACCTATTTGGATCGCTTTTTCTTGGGGCGGATGTGGTCGATGTGAGATCTTCCTGTTTTTTCCTGTTAATTTCTTTTCTTTCAAATTTGGGATGTTGGGGGGAGAATAGGGATTTCAACAACCATAGAAAGGAACACAAAATATGAATGGAAATCTCATTTGCTTTATCGGTGGAATAGCGGTGTGTGCAGCGCTGTGTGCGCTGGGATGTTGCCCGAAGGGGCGCGAATGGCGCGAAAAGGCCATGGAAAAAGGCCGCGAGGCAAAGCGTAAAGCTCAAGAAGCCTGGGGCAAGATGAGAAGCGAAGCCAAGGAGAGAATGGAGTCATCCGTTCCCCACACCGATGTCCAGTAATGACAGTTCATATCCCCGCGCGCAGTGCATTAGCCGCAGCACTGTGCGCGGGTGGGCAGCTGCACTCTGCTCGTTTGGTTTGGCAAGCTGCAGCACCGGGTGGTGGCCCTGGCTGCAAGAGGAAGAGCTTGAGCAAGTGGAGTTCACACAGCCTGCGCCGGTCGTTCTCCCGCCGCGCGTGATTCATTGCCACAGAGCCGCGCGAAATGGCGAACTGCCCGCAGATGAGGAGAGCATACCGCAGGACTATGTGGATTTTCGCAACAGCGGGGGGTACCGCACCTCACTGCGCACTTGGCAGGATGCCGAGCGTCTGCGCACCAGTGGTCAACGTTGTGTCGTTATCGAGCTCTCCAACCAGCGTGGGCAGTACTTTGTGGACGGGCAGTTGGCCATGGATTTTCCGGTGTGTACCGGTACTCCATCTCATCCCACGCCTACCGGCGCGTTTCGTATCTCCGAAAAGGACCGCGACCACCGTTCCAACCTCTACCACTGCGCCATGCCTCTCTTCATGCGCCTCACAAATGATGGCATTGGCTTGCATGTGGGGGACGTTTTCCGCGTGCCCGCCTCGCACGGTTGCATCCGTCTCACCCGAGAGGCCTGTGCCACCCTCTTCCATGACCTCCCCCACGGCACAGAGGTGCTCATCCGTCCATAAAAAAGGCGCAGCTGGTTGAGCTGCGCCGACTTCGTACGCTTTCCTGTCTTTTAACGACTAACAGCGATAAAGGGAACGGTGCTGTTTACGACATTCTTCCATTCACCTGTTGAGGAGTATGTGGCGGAGTCGCCGGAACCAGAATCTTCATCCTTTTCCCACACCTGGAAAGCAAGACCTAGCTGAGCCATCCCTGTGCTAAAATCCACCGTAGCGCGCACAACACACCCCTTCAGCGAGGCCACGATCGCCTGATTGATCTGAACCATTTCATTACCTGTAACACCGCCGCTGGTGAGAGGTATGACATCCTGTGGGGTAATACATCCCATCAGGTGGACCACAGCAGTAGGTGCCCCTAGGGATGACTGGAAGGTGATGAAAAGATAGCCCTTGCCCGTCTCTCCCCCTGACACATAGTAGGCGATCTGGGAAGGATCAGTATCCCCAGAACTCGCAACCTGACCGTTGACGATGGTGCCACCGTCGGCGGTTGCAACAACCTTCTCCCCCTCGTCAATTACAGATTGCTTGAAGTCACCGTCGTTCCCGTCCGTCTGCACCGCGGTGGTCATTTGATCAACGAAGCCCTGTTTGAGAGAAACTTTGTGGTCACCCGCGAACGTGCCGCTTCCATACACATCAACGGATGGGGAACCAATGAAGCGGAAAGCTTTGGAGCCGTTCTCAAACTGTTGGACAGAAATGTAGTAATCTTGACTCTCACCGCTGCCGCCACAAGAAGAGATGAGCGCTGCAGCCATGGCTACTACGGGAAGAGCGATTTTGCTGATTGGTTTCATGGGAAGTCCGTTTTAAGGTGATGCCTCGGCAAGACAATTACTCGAAGCGTCCCCATACTACCCGACATCGACCCCATGCGTCAAGAAAAAAGTGAGAATTTTTCAAAACAAAGAGATTTTTTTCATTGCTCATCCAAACCTCTGGGAATATGTGTGATCAACTGCCCCGAATAAGTCTTTGGCTTTCCTGCCTTTATTGAAGCGCATTTTCCCCAGCGCAGGATCAAATTATTTGCAGGACAATTTCATCGGCCAGGAGAAAACCGCGGGGGGAGAGTATGAGGCGGTCATTGGAGAGAGTGCAGAGGCCTTCGTCCGCCAGGGAGCGTAAGACATCGTGACGAGCGGGCGGGACGAGGGAAAGTGCAATGCCCTCATCTGTGCGCAGACCGAGAGCGATGAGTTCGGTACGACGTTGCTCCGGGGAGAGTTGTTCGGCGGAGCCGGGCGGGAGCTGCCCTTGCGCGAGAGAAGCGGTGTAGCGTGTTGTGTCGTGGGCGTTCTCATAGCGGACGCCGCATACCGTACCGCAGGCGCCGGGGCCGAGGCCGGTGTAATCCCCGCCTCGCCAGCAGGATAGATTGTGCAGAGAACGCTCGCGGTCATTTATGGCAAAGTTGGAGATCTCGTAATGACGGAAGCCGGCAGAGGTGAGCAGTTCATGTGCCAGGGAGTACGAGCGCACTTCTTCCTCTTCGGTCGGGGGGGGGGTGATGGAGGCGGCGAAGGGGGTACCGGGTTCGATGGTGAGGCTGTAGGTAGAGACGTGATCCGGCTGCAGCGCGACGGTTTGTTCCAGAGTTTGGCGCCAGCCATGCAGGCTCAGCCCGGGCAGACAGAACATGAGATCAATATTCACTCGCATGCCTCCTTCCTCCCGCAGCATGTTCACACTCGCAGCAATGTCTTCCGGTTTGTGCTCTCGTCCGAGGGTTTTGAGGATAAGAGGATTAAAACTCTGCGCGCCCAGCGAGACACGCGTGATACCCAGCGCGTGCCACTGCCGGACTTTGGTGCGGGTGAACGTGGCGGGGTTCGCCTCAAAACTCCATTCCTCCAAATGGCCGAGGTCCAGGTGGCTGCGCAGGCCATCGACGAGGAGTCGGAGATGCGTAGGGGAGAGCATGCTGGGAGTGCCTCCGCCGAAGTAGAGAGTACGCGGCGCGGCTCCCTTCGGCAAGCGCAATTTTGCCTCCGCCACCACGGCCTCTACGAAGCCTCTCATGTTTGTTGCGCCGGGTGTGTGTTTGAAAAAGGCACAATACGGACACACCCTGTGGCAGAAGGGGATGTGGATGTAGATGTGCTCTGCTGCCTGCATGGGTGCCTATGTACGATTTACGATGTACGGTGTACGATTGAGGAATTCGCGCGCGGTGCGCGGGGGAGGGCAAAGTTGGGGCGAGGGGATGTGATGGAGCTGTGCACGGGGATAGTCAGAAAGGGGCGGGGGCAGACGGTGTCTGCCTATGTACGATTTACGATGTACGATTGAGGAAAGAGGCCTTTCTCTGCTGATGGACTTTTCTCAAATGCGCTTGCCCTGGTTGGAAGGTGCGCTGCAGCCGGGCAGACTACTGTGTGATGATTTCGCCGTCCTCCGGAATAATCACGTTCCGCAGGCTCAATGCGCGGATGTCAGCTCGGGTTACGGTAAGGTGGCTCACCGTGTCCATGTGGCTGGCGATGATGAGAGCGTCCTTGGCGTATTCGGCCAGGGCGGAGACATCCTCTGTGCCCATGATGAGTTTTTCGCCGGAGGCCACACTGGCAGCGCAGGCGTTGACGACAACCACAGCGGGATGGAAAGAATCCAGCGCCGTTTGGACTTCCGGGCACCAGATGGTATCACCGGCAATGTAGAGGGTCTTCTCCCCCGGGGCAGAAAAAACGATTCCCATGGCATCATAAGGCATACCGATGCTCTCGCAGATGGGCTTGATGATTTCTCTGCGACCGTGCTGGCCGCCGGTTTTGAAGAGTGTGGAGCCGTTGAAGGGAGTGCCGCCCTTGTCGAGGATTCGCACATCCGTGAAATTAAATTTTTGGATGAGAGCGCGGTCATTTTCACTCTGCACGAAGAAGGGAAGGTCCTTTTGGAGAGCGCCGAGGGCGAGCTCATCGATGTGATCCGGGTGCCAGTGCGTCAGAATCACCGCGTCCACATCGACAATTTCCGCGACGCTGATGGGAAGATCGCAGCGCGGCTGGCGGATGTGAGGGTTGACGGCAGAATCGAAGCCGGGCATGGCTTCTTTGGGCAACAACCACGGATCAATTAAATACCGTGTGCCGTTGAAGGTGACAATGAGCGTAGCGTTCCGGATTTGGCGAATTTTCATGACGGTGTGCGATATGGAGACGGCGGAAGACGCCGCATTTGTTGAAAAAACAGGGCGAGTGACATGGCCGCCACTCGCCCCGAGAATAAGGGATATGGTTCTTTACAGATCTGCAGCAGCGGGCTTGTCAAGGAAGAACTTGGCATCCGGGTGCTTCTGCAGGAAAGAGGCCGCGACATCCGCCGTGACGGGACCTTGGATGGCCTTTTTCACGATGGAGGCCTTTTTCTCGCCCCAAGCCATCAGACGCACCTTCTTGGCACCCATGATGGTGGCTACACCCATTGTGATGGCGGTCTTTGGCACGTTGTCGAAGCCGCCGAATGCGGGCGCAGCATCGGTCTTGGTAAGGTCATCAAGGGTGACCTGGCGGGTGATGGTGGTGTCATCAGAGCCGGGTTCATTGAAGCCGATGTGTCCGGTGCGACCAATGCCGAGAATCTGCAGGTCGAGCCCGCCGCAGGCTTTGATCTTAGCCTCGTAAGCAGCGCAGTGGGCGGGAATCTCTTCCGGAGCCAGTGTGCCGCAGGGCAGGTTCACGTTCTCGGGCTTGATGTCGATGTGGTCGAACAGGTTGTGGTGCATGAAGTACCAGTACGACTCCTTGTGCTCGTGGGGCAGCCCGGTGTACTCATCAAGGTTGAAAGTGGTCACATTGGCGAAGGAGAGACCCTCTTCCTTGTGCAGACGAATCAGCTCTGCGTAGAAGGGAAGGGGAGTAGCCCCGGTTGCCAGACCCAGCACCACGCCCTTGCCCTCTGCTTGGCGAGAGCGGATAAGCTCGGCAACTTCCGCCGCAAGTTTCTTGGCGGCGTCCTGAGGAGTATTGAAAACTTCGTATGTCATAGCGGAGACATTCTATACCATTGATGAGTAAAATCAACACCAAAATAAGCCATGGCAAACGCATTGGAAATGCGTTTGCCTATGTACGATTTACGATTTACGATGTACGATTTATTAATAGTGTGCGCGTTGCGCAGATTTTTTCGGGTCATTAATGGATGCTGAGATCCCTCTGGATCCATCATCATGATGACGGCCAGAGCATACGCATTGGAAATGCGTTTGCCTATGTACAACACGCACGACGGCCGTAAGTGCGTATGGACAGCGCGAAGGCGCTGCCCCGCAGGGGCAAACCGGCAGAGTGGTGCCGGTGAGTCAATTTACGATGTACGATGTACGATTTATTAATAATGTGCGCGTTGCGCAGATTTTTTCGGATCATTGACCGCTGCTTGTCACGATTTTTGATACGTACAAACGATGGTATCAGTCAATAAAAGCATTTTTTCTGTTGATTGACTTCTCTCAAATGCGTTTGCCATGTACGATTTACGACAGTGGCGGCGGGACGCCTACGTGCGATGTCGGATGTACGACTGCAAAGCTTGCGCGCGTTGCGTGAGGGAATCTTCGGCGTGGACACCATGCCAGGTTCACTGCCTCCGCGCCCTGTGGGCAGCGTATGCTCGCTGTCTATTCGCTCGACGCAGCTCTGCTGCGCATTATTTCAAATCGTACATCGTACATCGTACTTCGTACATAGGCAAACGTATTTCCAATGCGTTTGCCGTGGCTGTCGCGATATTTCGCTTGCATTCCCCTCGTCTCTCATGTACAATGCGCCCGTTCGAGCACGGGTAGCTCAGTGGTAGAGCGGCTGCTTTACACGCAGTTGGTCAGGGGTTCGAATCCCTTCCCGTGTATGAAATTTGGCATAAAAAGAGCTGATTGGGGTTGACCTTGCGGGAAGGTGTGATATAGTGGGTGCAGGTATGCATAGCGACTTGGATAAATTGGTGAAGGCCGGGCGGATACCCGTTGATTTTGCGAACAAATTGGATAAAGTGGCTCCCGGGCGTTACGTGATGCACAGCGAATGGGGCGTTGGTAAGGTAGAGATTTGGTCCCTCGCCAAGCAAGTGGTCAAGGTCAACTTTGAAAAGCGCCCTGGCTACGTGTTGGGACTTAAGCTCGCTTACAACCAGCTTACACCTCTCCCGGATGGGCATTTCCTCATTGGTTGCTACGATGATCCGGAAGGCCTCCGCAAACAGGCGGAGAGCAAGGAGGGAATTCTGCCCTTCATTACCAACGTGCTTGAACACAATTTTTCTCTGCGCGAGGGCATCGATGAAGTGCTGCCCATGCAGCCCGAGGATCTGGAGCATTTCCTTTCCGGTCGCATTATACCGACCGATCAGTGGAAGCAGTGGTGGGAAAAGGCGCGTGTGGCTATGCGGCAATCTCCCAAGTTCCGCTTGCCCACCAAGCGAGGAGAGGCAATCTGCCTGCGCCGTGCTGAGAGTGCGGCAGAGGCGTTGCTCTCTGACTATGCTGACGCCGGATCACTGGAAAGCTGCGTGCGCATACTGGACCAGGCGCATTTGGATGAAGTGCTGCACGGGGAGATTGACTCAGCCGCCAAGTTGATGGCAGCCATGGAGAAGGACATCGAGCGCGATCATATGGAGCCGCAGCATGTGCTCTCCCTTATCATCATCCGCGACGAAATTCCTGTCAAGGTAAGCAACAAGGAGGCTGATCGCAACGCCCTTTCCGAGGCATTGCAGGCTGCAGGTATCACAAAACTTACCTCGCTTGCGGAGCGCCTAGGCTCCATCTCTGCGGAGGAGCTGGTGAGCTACATCGGCGAACTTTCTCCCGCACGTCAACAGCTCGTCTATGCAGCTGTGCGCGAAGCGTATCCGGACACATGGCAGGATTACATGACCCATCTTTTCCTGCAAGGTGGTCAGCGCGTCACTTCGCATGCGGCGGCCTTTATCATAGATCGTGGCAACAAGGAGAAGCTTTTTGCGGAGGTGTTCTCCGGGATTTCTCGCCAAACGCTGCAGCCCAGCGTACTCGTCTGGATTTGCAAGGAGCGCCACGGCGTTGCCGGGGAGATTGTGGAGAAGGCCAAGATGGCTCTCGGTTCGGCTATCATCAGTGCGATTGAGCGCGATTCTGCGGACGGAGCGCCCAACCGAGCACTGCGCCTGCGCAATATGCTGCTGGAGGATCGTGATTTGGCGCCGGATTTGGTGACCGGGCTTACCGAGCCGGAGGCTCGCCCCTTTGCCAAAGCAATCTATGATTCTTCTGTGCTGCCGGATTTGGACAGGAATTTCCTGCTGGCAAATATGATGAAGGTGCACCCGGGACTGCAGGAAATTGCGCTTGCCCGAAGCGCTCCCAAGGCGAAGCAGACGCTCTATGTGTCTCTGCGCTCCTTTGCAGCTCGCAAGGCGGAGTATGAGGAGATCATCAATGTGAAGATCCCCAAGAACAAGCACGATCTGGAGATTACCCGCGCTGAGGGTGATTTGCGAGAAAATGGCGGTTACCAGGATGCCAAAGCTACACGCCAAGTGCTCGTGAGGCGCTCTGAGGAGCTTTCCCGCCTGCTTGCACAGGCTCAGCCTACCGACTTCAGCGATGCTAATTGTGATGCTGTGAGCATGGGCACCAGCGTTACTTTTGTCACTGAGGATGGCCAAGAGGTGGTGTACACTGTGCTGGGGGCATGGGACTCCGTGCCGGAGCAACGTGTGGTGGCGTACAGCTCGAAACTGGGGGCCAAGCTCATCGGACATAAGGTTGGCGATTCTGTGCGCTTGCCTCTCGAAATCGGCGGTGACCAAGTGAAGATGACTGTGCGCAGCATAGAACCCGCCCCGCGCAGCCTCATCTTCCCCGATGAACAGGCTGAATAACCTGCGTCCATGCCCACGCTCCGAGACATCATGTGCGCGGGCTTGAAGCGCCTGCAAGAGCAGGGCATAGAAAGCGTTGCTTTGGATGCCGAGGCGCGTGATATTTTGCGCAACTGGAGTGCACGACCTGCCTCCACAGTTGCAGCTCCCCGTGCGTCAGGCTCTGAGCTGGACACGCCCGAGCAAAAAATTGACTACCTCCGCCGGCGGGCGCTCAACTGGTCTGCGGCCCGACGCTTGGGAACACTGCGCGAAAAGATGGTTTTTTCCGTGGGGGATGTACATGCGCGACTTGTGTTGGTCGGTGAGGCGCCGGGCTACGATGAAGAGCGCCTCGGCGAGCCTTTCGTGGGTAAAGCCGGACAAAAACTCAACGAAATCCTCCGCGCCATGGGGTTGAGCCGTGAACAAATTTACATCACCAACATCTGCAAGTTTCGCCCCTCCATGGGTGACAACCAGGGTACAGCTAACCGCGCCCCTACGCCGGAGGAGATAGCTGCCTGCCTGCCGCTCGTGCTTGCTGAGCTTCGTGCGATTCAGCCTGCCTGCGTGGTGTGTCTCGGCGCCACGGCCGTTCATGGTCTTCTCGGAGGGGAAGGGAGCGTGGGCTCTCTACGCGGCGTTTGGCACTACCTTGCGGATAATCTCCCCGTGCGCGTGACCTACCACCCGAGCTACCTGCTGCGCAACGATTCACTCTCCGCGCGACGCTCTGTGTGGGAGGATATGCTCGCCGTCATGGAAATGCTCGGACTCCCCATCTCCGAAAAACAGCGCAGCTACTTCTCCCCCCGTTAGACGCTGCCTCATCGGCGGCTGCTTCGGAGTCGCCCCAGGGCAAACGCATTAGGAAATGCGTTTGCCTATGTACGACGTACAACACGCACTTACCGCTGTATCTCGTACATAGCGCCGTTAGGCGCCTCCTCTCCCGCGCTGCGCGCGCGAATTCGCAAATCGTACATCGTACCTCGTACATCGTACATAGGCGGTGGCAGCCGCCTCCGCCTATGCCGTCGGCAGTTTTCACCCTTCGGGCAGCGCATCCGCGCTGTCCATTCGCCACCCGCAGCTCGGCTGCGTATTATATGCAATCGTGCATCGTGCATCCAACATTGTACATAGGCGCCGACAGACACCTATGATCCTCCTTGCCGTCGGACAGGGGTATAACCCGTTTTAGTGTTTTGAGGCGATTTTTTTCTATCTTATTGTCTTAAAGACAATAGATAGCGTGTGATTATCTCTTTTTGAAAGAGATATACAAGCCAAAATGCGTTTGTCTTCGTTTTTTTGAGGAGAATTTATCTGTAAATTACTGATAATGATTCAATTCTATTTCGTTAAAAAAACAATATTTCTCCCAGAAGGTCGATCAAAATGGTAAGACACACCCCTCGAATTAGTTTCATCTAAACTTTAAAATGTCTTCAATATCAAGATAAAAAACGTTATTTTGTGAGGTATCTCTTTCAAAAAGATATAATCGCCTCGTGCGCGCGGGACGCGCGCGACGTTTTCCTCCGATCATTGAATTCAACCCGTTTTCTCGTCATGAAACTTCATTTGCCTCTTGCCCTCCGAGCTGCCTTGCTGGCTGTCCTTTGCGCCACACAAGTTTGGGCAGAACGAACGCTGACCATTGATGGCGTAGAAAGGAAGAATTGGAACGGGATTATTGCTGGAATCCTACAAGGAATAGAGTTCGAGATTACCCTATCGGGCAGTACTTCTAACACAGTGGAGCTGCGGGGTAGAGGAGCTATAGCCTACAACAGTGGCTCTAAAGCGACGATTACGGTTGGGGATGGTGGCATATTCACGCAAGATGCCAGCGCAAAGGAGAACTACATTGCAAAGGAGAACTACATTGCCTATCATTCTGGTTCACTTGCTGAGATTACAGTGAATAAGGGAGGATTGTTTGAACAGAAAGGTGATCAATACAGTGCTTTTATCGCTTGCGAGAAAGACTCTCAGGCAAGGATTAATGTGAATGGCGGCACATTTACGCAGCAAGGGGGGGATTATGTCAATGTGATTGCATACCATGGCAGCGCTGACATCGAGGTAAGTAATGGTGGCGAGTTCACCCAAAAAGCTGGCGGGTGCATAGCCTATGGCAGTGATTCCAGTGCGGCGATTACAGTGGATAGCGGAGGTGCTTTCACGCAGAATGAAGGGTATTTGGGAGATGCCGGCAGAGTGACGATTGATGTGAATAAAGACGGCACGTTTACGCAGAGTGGAGGGCATATAGCCTCCGCCTCAGGCTCCAGTGTAACGATTACAGTGGATAACGGCGGCGCGTTTACGCAGAGTGGAGGGTATATAGCCTATCGCGGTGATTCCAGCGCAACGATTACTGTGGATAGAGACGGCGAGTTCACGAGCACGGGAGGCGATTTGGGATACAATGGCAGTGTGACGATTGATGTGAAAGGAGGGGGCAATTTTAGCAAGAGCGATGGATATATAAGGAACGGTACGATCACAGTGGAGGATGGAGGCACGTTTACGTTGAGCGGGAATGCACGCATATCGTACGGGAAAACGATGACCGTCAATGGTGACTTTGTGCAGGAAGGAGGAACGATTGATAGTTATACCTCAGCTGAG
>CANRJD010000028.1 GCA_947630815.1 uncultured Akkermansia sp.
TCCGCGAGACTGTATCCGCCGGCCAGGAATGTGGCGGCCACCTGTTCCGAGTCACGCTCGTTCATTTGGCAGCCGTAAGTCTTGATATATACAGATGGCATAGATTTAACATTCGTAAACAGTGGGATCAGTCACACCGGCAATAGCAAAAGCCTCGCGGCGCTCCCGGCACGTACCACAGCGCCCGCAATGCTTCTCTCCCCCGCAGTAGCAGGAATAGGTCTGTGAAAAATCGACGTTCAATTGAGCTCCAAGCTCCACGATCTGGATCTTGCTCATTGCAATAAAGGGACGCAACAGCTGCACCCCCTCATAGCTTCCTTGTTTCATAGCCTGTTCCATGGCGAGCATAAACGGCTCCCGACAGTCCGGGTAGATAGCGTGGTCGCCCGCATGAGCAGCTATCACCACTCCCTTAGCTCCCCGACTCTCCGCTATACCTGCAGCAACGGAAAGGAATATGCCATTACGAAACGGTACCACTGTGGCTCGCATATTTTCCTCCCCATAATCACCACTCGGTATCGCCGCAGCACCGCTCAGTAACGCGCTGGACAAATGAGCCGCCAGAGGTGAAATATCTACCACGCAATGTGGTATGCCGAGTGCGCGCGCCTGGTACTCCGCGCATGCCAACTCTCGCTCTTCGTGATTGCTACCGTAGCGGAAGGAGAGAGCTGCCAATGGCTCATGTTCGCGGCAAGCCCAATACAGTGCAGTCGTCGAATCCACACCACCGGAAAGAAGAACAAGGCATTTCATAGGTCAGTTCGAGGTATCAAGCGGGTCGATTCTCAGGACGATGCTCCGCCGTGGTGGTAAGCCGAATGCCGCCGCGCGGCGAAAAACGACCTACCACGCGCATCCAGCTCGGCTGCACCGCCGCCACCAAATCATCCAAGATTCGATTCACAACTTGCTCGTTGAAAGCTGGATAATTGCGGAAGGAAACGAGGTAATACTTTAAACTTTTGGTCTCCACCACACGCTCCGCCGGCACATAGGAGATGCTCAAAACGCAGCTGTCCGGCTGACCCGTCACCGGACAGAGAGAGGAAAACTCCTCCGTCTCCAGGGTCACTACGTATGGGCGCTGAGGGCTACGATTCGGGAAGGTCTCCAACTTCGCCTCATCCGGCGAGTGAAAAAACTCACTGTGCTTACCAAGCAAGGAAAGTTCTTGTTTCTGATTCATGATGGTTCAGAGTTTGATAAGTTGATAAGAATCACGTCCATCTTTCATCCCCCAACCGAGCTCCGTCAAACGCGCCCGCAAAGCATCTGCTCTCGCCCAATCTTTGGCCAAGCGCGCCTGCCAGCGCTCCTGAGCCACCGCCTGCACCTCTTCCGGCGCCTCGGGTTGCTCCTCCTCCGCTGGTGGTAAAATCAGTCCCAGCGCCTCTATGATAAAACGAAGTGCAAGACGCGCCTCGTGAGCCCCCTCCTGACTCAGTTCGGCGGGGTTCAAACCATGCAATGCACTAAAGGTATGACCCAAAGCCTCCGGCGTATTCAGGTCATCCAAAAGGCTTTGCCATGCAGGAGCAAACACGCCTATATTTGGCGTTTTTTTCACCAACTCTCGGTAGGTGGGTGCCACCTTGTCCCCCGCTTTTTCAGCCAGCACGGCATCAGCACGACTTAGCTTGCGCAGAGCAGAGGCCGCATCTTTCAAGCCCGTCAAGGTGAAATTAAGCGGGCGTCGGTAGTATGCCCCGGCCAGCACGTAGCGCAAAGCCGATGGCTGGTGCCCCAGTTTTGCCAGATCATCCAGCGTGTACATGTTGCCAAGGCTTTTGCTCATCTTGGCACCATCCACCAGCAGGTGGGTCACATGGAACCAGTGTCGCGCAAAATCACCATCGCATGCACAGCAGCTCTGAGCTATTTCATTTTCGTGGTGCGGGAAAATGAGATCAACCCCGCCCGAATGTAGGTCAAACGTATCACCCAAGTATTTATGGCTCATGGCTGAACACTCCAAGTGCCAACCAGGGCGCCCTTCCCCCCATGGGGAAGTCCAGTAATTCTCGCCATCTTCCGGGCGACGCGCCTTCCATAATACAAAATCGGCCACGCTGTCCTTAGTGTACTCATCCGTATCTGCGCGGGTATGCGCCGTCTTGCCTAAGTCCAGAGATTGAGCATCCAAATGTGCTAATTTGCCGTATTCGGGATACGAGGAAATGCGAAAATACACCGAGCCATCTTCGCTGCAATAAGCATGACCGGAGTCGATGAGCTTTTGCACGATTTCGATTTGCTCCGCTATGTGCCCCACGGCGCTCGGCTCCACGTGCGGCGTCAGACAGTTGAGTTCCTTGCAATCATCATGGAACTTCTGCGTCCACTTTGCTGTGTACTCCGCCAACGGCACACCCTGCTCCTGAGAATTACGTATCGTTTTGTCATCCACATCAGTGATGTTACGAACGTGCTTGGTGCGCAGACCTGAAAGCTCCGCCACGCGCCGGAATACATCTTGCGCCACAAAAGTGCGAAAATTGCCGATGTGAGCCGCCGCATACACTGTGGGGCCGCAACAATAAAAACGCAGAGTTTTTCCATCCTGCGCCTTCACTTCGCGAAGCTCCCTCGTGTACGTGTCGAATAACTGGAACATGGCTCGCTATTATGCGCGATGCCTCCCGCTCTGTCAAGCTTGACATTCTCCACGGGAAAAGCTACCATGAGGTCATGGAAACTCTGATTACTCGCGGTATTGTCAACTCCTACTTTGAAAAAATCAACCGCAGTTTGCAACTGGATGCTGCCATCGTAGGCGGTGGACCGTCCGGCATTGTAGCAGCATATTATCTGGCCAAAGCGGGTCACAAAGTAGCGTTGTTAGACCGCAAATTGGCACCGGGCGGCGGCATGTGGGGCGGGGCTATGATGTTCAATGAAATTGTGGTGCAAAAGGATGCTCAGCCCATTTTGGACGACCTTCAGCTCCAATACCGCGATTACGAACAGGGCACCTGCTTGCTGGATTCTGTACATGCCACGGCCGGCTTGCTCTACCGTGCCACAGAGGCCGGAGCGCTCATATTCAACTGCTACTCCGTAGAAGATGTGGTGTATAAGCAAGGTCGGGTAGGCGGTGTGGTGGTAAACTGGACACCGGTGCTGTTGCAGCACATGCATGTGGATCCGCTTACTTTCACAGCCAAAACCGTGCTGGATGCCACTGGTCACGACTGCGAAATTGCCCGTACTGTGGCTCGCAAGAATGGCGTATCCCTGTGCACTCAAACCGGTGGTGTCATCGGTGAAATGAGCATGGATGCCGCCGAGGGTGAGCGCACCACCATCGAAAACACCAAAGAAATCTACCCCGGACTCTTTGTCTCCGGCATGGCTGCAAACGGCGTGAGCGGCAGTTTCCGCATGGGTCCAATCTTCGGAGGCATGCTGATGAGCGGTAAGAAGGCTGCCGAGCTTATGCATGCCTCTATATGTGCTCAGCAGGGTTAATATCCCTTACAAATCCCGAAGATCCGCTATCCACTCACCTGCGTTATGGTAACGCTCCTCAATAGCTGGGCGAGCAGCTTTGTCGATGCTCTTTAGCAGGCGCTCGTCGTAGATGGCACGCAGTCGCTCATTGGTAGCGAGTGGGTCTGCCATGTCGTACAACTCACGCTGCCGACCATCCGGCAGGGGCGTGGATGTCATGATGTAATACAAAGTGGCACCAAAAGCGTATAAATCGGTCCACGCGCCCATGTTACCGCCATCCTTGCCCTGCTCCGGCGGACTAAAGCCCAAAGACTCCACTACGCCGGGATCAGCGTCGCCATATTCCTCGCGTGCAGCGCCAAAGTCGATGAGCACAGGCAGCCCTTTCATATTGATGAGTATATTGTCCGGCTTAATATCTCGGTGCAACACCTCTCGTTTGTGCAAGTAGTCCAAAGCATCAAGCATCCGCACCATCATGCCCACCATGGCTTCCTGAGATATATCGCGGTTATGATTGCGGTAATCATTAGCCACGTCCGCCAGCGATTTTCCCTCAATAAATTCCGTCACATAGTATGCTGTACGATGCGCGTTGAAGAATGAATACACCTTAGCGATATTTGGGTGGCGAAGTGAGGCAAGCAGGCGCGCCTCACGAAGAAAATTATTGTGAGCCCAGTCGAAGGTTTCCTGTCCCTCCGGTGCAATAAGCACCACATCCAATGTCCCTGATTGTCGATGGCAGAGCGCATCTGGAAAGTTTTCTTTGAGTACGACCTTCCGCTCCAGCGTTCGCTCCTCTGCCAAGTATGTTACCCCAAAACCTCCCGCACCCAGTGTGCGCAACACTTGATAACCATGCAACACGTGTTTGTCTGGCAATTCCTTCGGCGCCACATCGCATTCCACATCATCCGTGGGGGGTGTGCTGATATCATCGATATAGTTGTTCAGAAAATTATCCGGAGGTGTCATGGTCTCAGTGATGATAAGGATGTAATTAAGAAGATCGGTGGTAACCGGGGGCGGAAAGAGCAAGGTGACGGCAAAACGCATAATCAACCCCACCGCCAGCAAGGGTTGGGATAGCACGCAAAGCCACAATCCGTTGTGGCGCATATTGGGAAGGAATACGCTCGTTCACAATGGCGTAGCGCAAGGTAATCACATCATGCGGGCCAACTACCTTGTGCAGTGTGGAAAGCAGCACTACCTGCTCTCCACGGCCATCAGACGTAGGGATGCCCACTACGGCGATGCGCGGTTCAGCGATCATACGTGGGACGGAAAGGATATCGGCAAGTATCTCTTCCACCCTGGCATGAGAAATAAGCTCACCCTCAACATAGGAAAAACGTTCGCGAGGACCGCCTACAGTAAGTAAACCGTCTGCGCGGATGCAACCGATATCACCCGTGCAAATCCAGCGATTGGTGGATATATCCGGCGAGGGCATTCCCTCCTGCACGAAGCCGGAAAAAAGTGGTTCCCCCTTTACCCAAACCAATCCTGCTTCTCCGGTGCCAAGCGGCACATCGGGCTGGAGGTGATTCGTCACGCGCACGGCAAGCCCCGGCATCACCATACCTACGGTACCCGGTGCCCCACTAGGAATTACATGAGGGCTGGTTCCCTTGCCAACGGGCTGTGGCGGCATGCTGCACGCCACCGGCATAGCGCACTCAGGCGGCATGTAGCACTCGCAGAGCACAATTTTGTGGTCGTGGTACGCTTGCTGTGCTACCGCCATGGGTACACGTCCAGCCACCAAGATGTGACCGCCTTCGACAAAATCTCCCGTATGCGCTGCCTCCAATATGCCGGGTATCTGACGTGGCTCCAATGTCAGCATAGCAGGACCGTACTTATGCGCAAGATTGCAAATACGCTTGGCCGCGTACGGTTCCGGATAGGTGATAATATCCTGCCCGCTTAACAGGGGATATACCAACCCGAGTGTAAGCCCAGTCCTGTAGTAGAAAGGCAAAGAGCTGATTACTCGTCCACCGGCCCTTATACCCAATCTCGAAACAGCAAGCCGATAGCCTACCATCACAGCGCGGTGGCTAAGCAGAACTCCTCGCACTCCTGTCCCCTCCTCCGGCAGAGAAAAAGCCGTAAGTGCCTCGCCATGCACAGTGCTGACAGGCATATCCATCCATGATGCCAGGTGACGACGTCCCAATCGACCCACCAGGTATTCTTTGATGAGTTGAAAGGATATGCTTGATGCCGTCAGTAACTCTTCAATTAAGAGAATGTCCCGAGAAGGCGGCCAAGGGAAATCCGGCTGCTTTTGCATGAAATTGCTTCCCGTGATGAAACGAGTGAGCTCCGCCTGTTCCGCAACACTGCGAAATGTGGATTCCGAGTAGTTGTAATCAATGTTAACAGGAGAAATGCCTGCAAGCATGCACGCCACATTGGCAATGATACTCAACCGTCCCGGAGGCAAAATGATCCCCATGCGCCGTTCAATGGTGTTCTTGCGTAACCGACGCGCCAAAGGCGCCGCAAGAGTCAACAATCGGCGATAACTCATCTTCTGTTCATTTACCCCATCAATGATAACGGCGTGCGGGTGATTGGTGAGACTGCGCAGCAAACCAGCCGCAAGCGTCTCTTCCGGCAGAGGAGGCACGGTGCCCACACAATTGGAGGCCTCCACCGCCCACGCAGCCACCAGCCGCTCTGCAGGCTCATCCTCGGGGATAAAGGTAGAGAGAAAGCTCACCACAGCGTACTCATAAGGTGACTCGCTAGTGAGCAAGGCCGGCTCATTCACACCGCGATACATACCCACATACATGGGCAGCACCTGCCCGTTATAGCCCTCCAAAAGGTGTTGCAAAACGCGCATAGGAACATCAGTAACGCACGCACCAGGCTGCTCTTGGCGTCCCGGCAAAAGTACAACATACCGCCCGCTCACTAACTTCGCTTTCACCTGCTCTGCCAATGCTTCGTGACTTCCCCGTGCAACCGAAAAAATGATGCCCTGCGAGCCCTTTCGGCTCACCTGAGCCATAATCTCATCGCTCGGGCGCAGTGTATCCTCCACCAACCAAGCTATTTTTCCCATACCTCCCAGCAATTCCTCCAGCCTACGCAGAACCGTGCTATCCACTCGATTCGGGATAACCAGCACCGGCTTCTCTGGAAGTTGAGCAACTCCGTTGATCGTGACGGAAGGGGGCATTTCTTGACGCTTTCAGTTTACCACAAAACTTCCCTACTTGCAACCCATCTATTGCCGACAGGGCAATCGCTTTCAACAAAGTCAAGGAGTGGAAAAAATCTCCAGCCGGCTCACCATGTCCATTTTCGAGCCTACATAACCGCGACAACGGTATGCTTCGTGAAGCAAACAAGCGCGCATTGCGCAGAATTTTTCGAACCGTCAACGTATGCAGGGGCTTCTTTATAACCATCAGCGTGATGAGTGCTTGTTGTCATGATTTTTGATACGTATGGACGGTGATATCAACCAATAAGAGCACTTCATCCGTTGATGAACTTTTCTCAAATGCGTTTGCCTTGGGAAAAAGCTTGCAAAGTAAGGGCGGATAGGCTACTCTCCGGGAACTGACGAGAAATGACGAGCGTACAAAATATCCACTTTCTGGGCATTTGTGGCACAGCCATGGGTGCAGTCGCTTCTGCCATGGCACGCAAGGGATACAGGGTGACTGGGTCTGATGAAAATGTCTACCCACCCATGTCAACCTTTTTGGCCGAAGAGGGGATCACGGTGTATAACGGCTACAAGGCGGAAAACTTGGAGGATGGGGTAGAGCTGGTGGTAATTGGCAACGCGATGAGTCGAGGGAATCCGGAGGTAGAAGCGGTGCTGGAACGCGGACTGCGTTACATGAGCCTGCCGGAGGCAATGAAAGAGTTCTTCCTGTGGGGTAAGAAAAACTTTGTGGTGACGGGAACGCATGGAAAAACAACAACAACGTCCATGCTTGCCTGGCTGTTGGAGGATCATGGACTGAACCCCGGATTCATGATCGGTGGCATAGCCCGTAACTTAGGGCGCGGCGGACGATTCACGGATTCAGAATACTGCGTACTGGAAGGTGATGAATATGACACCGCCTTCTTTGATAAGCGCTCTAAATTCCTGCACTACCTGCCAAGCGTGCTCATCGTAAATAATATTGAAATGGATCATGCGGATATTTACCGCAATGTGGAGGAAATTAAGCTGTCGTTCTCTCGTTTGCTGCGCGTGGTACCAGGCAACGGAGTGGTTTTCATGAACGCAGACTGCCCCAACTGCCAAGATGTACATACGCAAGCACAAGCCGAGCTTGGAGAGCATGTACGTATTGTCACCGTCGGCCTTGGGGAAAAAGCTCAGCGGCGTATCACCACCGTGAATCTGCAGCCGGCAGGTTCCTCTTTCGTGCTGGATGGCGAGCGCTATACGATACCGATGGTCGGGGAATTCAATGTCCGCAATGCAGCAATGGCCACTTGTGCCGCATTGGAAGCAGGTCTCACCCCGGAGCAGATACGAGAATCACTAGCTCACTTCCAAGGTGTAGCGCGTCGCCAAGAAGTACGCGGCACAGTGAATGATGTGACGGTAGTGGATGATTTTGCGCACCACCCCACTGCTGTGGCGCAGTCCATTGCCGGCTTGCGCCAACGATTCCCAAAAAGTCGGCTGTGGGTGCTTTTTGACCCGCGCAGTAATACGATGATCCGTAGCCTTTTTCAGCATGAGCTGGCAGCCTCCCTCGGCAAGGCCGATTTTGTGGTACTGTCTCCGGTAGAGAGCTACAAAAAACTCAACCCAGAGGAACGACTGGATGAGGATGCTCTGGCGCAGGAATTGTCCGCCGCTGGCAAAGAATGCCATGTTGGCAAAAGCATTTCCGAAATCGTCGCCTACGTTACATCCCGCGTGCATCCGGGCGACGTGCTGTTGGTGATGAGCAACGGCGGTTTTGGTGGCATCCATAGCAAACTCCTCACTGCCCTAGCATTGTAAATCATTAGCACAGCTGTTTGCGCTTGAAAAAAGCGGCGGACAGGTGTATAAGGCGCGCATGGATACGAAGGTACGTACACGATTTGCGCCGTCTCCAACGGGGTATCTGCACATAGGCGGAGCCCGCACGGCGCTGTTCAATTACCTCTTTACCCGCAAGATGGGCGGTACTTTTGTGCTGCGCATCGAAGACACCGACCAGGAACGCCATGTGGAGCAAGCCATGCAGGCGATATTCAGCGGCATGAAATGGCTCGGGCTCAATTGGGATGAAGGCGAGGGTGTGGGGGGACCCTTTGAACCATATTTCCAGAGTAAGCGAGGGGAGATATACGACCGCTATTTTCAAAAGCTGGTAGATGCCGGTCGAGTGTATGAATGCCCGGCGCCCAACAAACGGGACAAGGACGGCAACGAGATACCCGGTACGAGCGAAGGGACCGTATGGCGCTTTCGCTTTCGCCGAGATGGCGTTATTACTCTACACGATGCGGTATGCGGTGACATTTCTGTGGATTATACCAATGAGGAAAACACGCCGGACATGGTGCTCAAGCGCACTGATGGCTCCTACATATTCCATTTGGTAAATGTAGTGGATGACATCGAAATGAGGATTACACACGTGATTCGCGGTGAGGATCACATCATGAACACGTTTAAACATCTACAGCTCTTCGAGGCTTTTGGCGAGCAACCGCCGGTATATGCTCACATCCCGCTCATCCAAAACCCGGACGGCTCCAAGATGAGTAAGCGCGATGTGGGAGCGCAACTAGGCGCGTACCCGGAGGAGGGCTTCCTGCCGGAAGCGGTGGTGAACTTTATCGCGCTGCTCGGGTGGAATCCCAAGACAGAGCAGGAGGTATTCTCCATGAAGGAGCTCATCGACCTCTTCTCTCTTGAGCACGTAAACCGCGCCGCCGCCAAGTTCGACATCACTAAATGCAAATGGATGAATCAACAGCACATCCTACGACTCGTACCCGAGGAGTTCGTGCAGCGCGCGCTTCCTTTCTGTACCAAGGAGGGACTCACCGACACAGCACAACTTCGCACGGCCATCGCCGGGGTGCAGAGCAAGGTGCAGTTGCTGAGCGAGGTACCTCACTGGGTGCGCTGGGTGCAGCATTTGGAGTATGATCAAGAGTCTTTGAACGGTCTCCAAGGAAATGCCCGCGAGATGCTCAATTTGCTCGCCAACGCATTTCGTGCTCTCCCGGAGTGGGATGCTTCGGCGGCCTTCGCCCTCATCAAGCCGCTTTGCAAGGAGCACGGCGTGAAAGTGGGCGCCGGCATGTACCCGCTGCGCGTGGCTCTCACCGGGAGCCATGTGGGACCCGGGATGGACTGCATCCTCGCCACGCTGGGACAAGCGGAAGTCCTGCGTCGCATTGAGATTTTCCCCGCTAAGTAAGCCCACTCGTGCGCACACTGGATTTCGATTACCCTCTGCCACCGGAGCTCATCGCAGAGCGTCCGCTGCCGGAGCGTACAGCCTCGCGCATGATGGTGGTACACCGAGAAAGCGGTAACATCGAGCACCGACACTTCCGCGACCTGCCGGACTACATCATGCCGGGAGATTTACTTGTGCTCAACGATACAAAAGTGGTGCCCGCGCGCTTTTTCTCCAACGATGGAAGCATTGAGCTGGTGCGCGCCGGCATGGCGGACGAGCTCGTGTGGAAATGCCTGGTGCGCCCGGGTCGAAAGATGAAGGTCGGACGCACGGTGCAGATTGGAGCTAGCACAGGTACAGTGGAAAGCATCGATGAGGAAGGCTATCGCTTTATCCGCTGGGATAAGGCGATAGATGATGAAAAATATGGCCGGCTCGCACTTCCTCACTACATGAACCGCGAAAGTGATCCCTCCGACCGCGAACGCTACCAAACCATCTATGCCGTGCACGAGGGCGCCATAGCCGCTCCCACCGCCGGGCTGCACTTTTCCAAAGAATTGCTGGATTCCCTGCCGCATCGCTTTCTTACCCTGCATGTGGGCGTGGGTACCTTTCGTCCGGTAAAGGTGGACCACGTGGAGGATCACCACATGCATACCGAGAGTTTTTACCTGCCGCCGGACACAGCAAACGCTATTAACTCAGCCAAGCGTGTACTCGCTGTGGGGACCACCAGCGTGCGCGTGCTGGAAACGCAAGCTGCGCGCCATGGATTGCCCATTCAACCGGGCAGTGGCAACACGGACATATTTATCTACCCGGGATTCAAATACCAGGTAACGGGAGCGTTGCTTACCAACTTCCACTTGCCGCAGAGCACGCTCATCATGCTTGTGTGCGCTTTTGCCAACCGTGAGCTCATCATGGAAGCGTACCGTCAGGCTGTGGAAGAGCGCTATCGCTTCTTTTCGTACGGAGATTGCATGCTCATCCTTTGAGTGCGTGCGGAAAAAAGCGTTTTTGCCAAGCACAGAGAGCGGACGGCACGTCGGCAAATACGCTGCCATAATTGCGTGCAACCCATCGTAGCACATCAGCGTGGGCATCGGCGGGCACAGCACAGAAAGCTTGCGGAAAAAGGCGGAAGGCATCCAAATCGTTATGCCCATCACCCATGAGGAAAAGACTATGCGCCGACACACGCCAAGCCGCAAGGACTCTCTGTAGAGCAATGCCCTTGTTGAAGCGTGCATCAGCAAGACGCAGATACTTACCGGCGCGTTGTGCCGTGACCCCTGGCAGGGAGTTCACAAAGTCCAAAATGTACGGCATCATCAAGTCCATCGTCTCACTGTCCCGCGCTTCAATAGAGAGGGGATCAGTAGCAGAAATCGCCCAATCAGCATCCGGAAGCTCAATACGCAGCCGTTGTAGGGTTTCCTGCCAGGGCTGGTGTACAGAGTCGCGCAGTTTCAAATTGAGGGCATAGCAATGCGCATTGTATTCGGTAAGCGGACGCAATAACCCCGTGCTATCGGACAAATACACATAGCGCTCACAGGTGCAAATAAAATCTGGTTGCAGAGGAAGTAATGCGAGTACCTTGGCCATATCCGCCAAATTCCGCCCGCTATTGATACCCCAGCGCACTCCGCAGCAACGCAGCTGTACGAGCAAATCAAAGGTCTGCGGAGCCATGTCCTCCATAGCGCCACCCTTGCGGCGCAACGTGCCATCGTAGTCCAACGAGACAAGGGCAGAGGGAGGAAACCCTGCAGGCGAGCATCTACCGGGTAGGAGAATATCCCCCTCCTCCGCAGAATGAAGCATCAATGGCGACTCGCCCATCATTTTTTTGCGGGCACACAACCTTCAGGCATCACCTCACCGGGTCGGCGCATGTGGATTTCAACGCGACGGTTAAGAGCCTGCTGCCCGCGGGGAAGGTCGGTAGGCACGATCGGGCGAGTAGCACCGCATGCACGCATAAACACGCGGTCAATAGGCACGCCATTGCCGGAAAGCCATGTGACTACAGCTTCCGCACGACGCATGGAAAGCTGCTCGTTGTAAGCTTCCCCTCCTATGCCATCCGTGTGTCCCTCAATGATGAACGTGGTGGAGGGATTTTTGTGAATGAGAGCAGCGAGTTGCAACAGGGAGATGCGAGCAGAGTTTTTAAGTCTGCTTTCGTTGAAGGCAAAGAGAAAATCTGCACCCAAACGAGCGACGCCAGAAGATGCGCCCGGATTAGATATGCCCATGAGTTGAGAGAGGCTGCGCGTATCGTTTGGCAAGCCGGCCTGCCCCTGTTCAGCTTGGCGGCGCAGTTCTTTTTCAAGGAGACCCTCCGCATCATCAATTTGATCAGACTGTGGAGTAGCGTTCACAATCACAGAGTTCATATTGAGCGGGGTGGGTTCGGGCACAAGCTGCTGCACATCATCGCCGAGCTCAGGTGTGGAGTCCATCATGGCTTGCGTCTCCGGCATAGCTTGAGCTTGTTGAGCTTCCGGATCATCCATCTGCTCCGGGGCTTGCAGAGGAATACTGGTATCCCCGGGCGCCATCACCAAATCCGGCACATTTACGTCGAGTAAATCAATTTCTAATGGCTCGGGTTCCAGCTGTTCCGGTTCAGTCGGTTCGGATGGGGAAAGCTCCTGCGCAGGTTGCAACTCGACAGAAGAATCACGCACGACCACACGCACATCGTCGTCCACTACGCGCTCAACCTGCGGTGTGTGAACCGTGCTGCGCCACCAGCTCAGCAGCCATGGTGTAGCGCGGAACGCCACCAAGTGAACAATAGCAGCAACCAACGCAGCGACAATAAGCAAGGGTACCGTATGTCTCTGCTCGGTAAGTACAAAGCCCCTCCGCCGCCGGTTTCTATGTCGGCGGGGCATGACAGGAGAGGAGACATCGACGTTCATTGCTGTTGCTTAGAGGAAGAAGTTGCAGGCGGCAGATCCAACAGGGAGGGAAGCTTCTCTTGCATCCAACGAAGGATGTGTACCGGGATATCGTCCGCATCTTGCAACAGAGTGGCTTCCGCCTGCTGTTGTACCTCGCGAGTACCGCCTTTCTGAGTGAAAGAAACGTTGCGCGTGGTAGCATCCGCAGGGTCATCTGGTCGACGAAGTGTCGCGAGACTGCGCTGCTCCGGGTGCAGCTGGGTATAAAGGGAAATGGAATCCTCCGGAAGGCTGTTCAGGTCACTTTCGCCGGAAAAAATGAGCAGAACCGGGACCTGGCGCGGGAGGCGGAATATGCTCTGCACGGCGGCTATATCAAAAGGTTCCAGTCCGGTGAGAAGTTTCATGCGCCAACCTGTAAGTTCGCGGATAAGCATCGATGTGCCACTGCGTTTCATGCGGTTGCTCATGGATGCGCGAGTATCGATAGCGGCAACAGCCCTCAGGCGCGCATCGTGCGCGGCAGCGTGCAGAAGCAGCTCTGCTCCAAATTGCTTGCCCACACCTATAATCATCAATCCACCGTGTCCTGCCTGATCCTCAAGCGCATCAATAATGGCAGGCACGTCCCGACTCTCCAGCAGACCATGGGTGCAATACGGGCGAGCAGACACACTGCCGCGCGGCTCCCAGAGCACACAGGTAACACCGGCAGCAGCGAGCTGTTCCGCCAGAGGCAAAGCAGACCGAATCCCGTGATCCCAGTCCGCGCACACCAGCACATAATCCACGCTTCCCAGCCGCTCGGGCAATTCTCCATGCATACGTTCCAACAGGGCTTGCTGGCGTGGGGTAATGTTCTTCTTGTCATCAGCCCGCACAATACACGCCTGCACACGGCGTCCATCGGCTCCAGTAACAGAAAATGGAGTCAGCGACACACCCTGTGTTTTATCCGGCAGATCCGCATAGCCATTGTAGATAGGGTTGACAGGCTGGAGGAGCTGGGCGCTGCAGCGTTTCACTTTCAGCCATAGGCACACCCCACCTGAAACAACGGCCAGAACCAATGCCAAACACAGCCATGTACGCACTCTCCCCATCGCCACCATCCTACCACAATCGCCCCCATTATGCAAGAGCCCTGACCCACGGCAAACCCATTTGAGAGGCGTCGATCAGGGGTGATAATGTTCGAATTGGTTGATATAACTCGTTTTTGTGAAAAAAAGATTATGTCAGCGACCGTTCTTATAGTGAGAACCCAGTTGACTCTTTTCTCATCTCGCATGTATAGAGCATCCGAAAAATCTACGTAATGTATGCTTTATCAGTATATTATAAACTAAAAACTGAAAACAATTAAACCTCCGAGCGTCTATTTATACATGGCAGTTTTTCTCGCTTGATGAACGGGGATACAAGTTTTATAATGTCGGACATGGAAAAGCGAATCATCGTGTGGATTGCGGCAATGGCGGTGTTTGCCCCTGTTCTGAGTGCCGGGGAAAAGGAGATGAAAGCAGCGTTGGACATGTGGCAACAGAGGCAGGCGGAGTACAATGCCGTTCTCAGCGTGACAACCACCCCTGAGCAGCGTGAATCGATACCCCCTCCCTCGGCGGATGAGGTGGCGCCCGCTCTATGGAAAGCTGTCCGCAAGCAAACAGGCACACGTAAAGTGGCGTCAGCAACACCCCGTGGATACGAGAATGCAGAGTTGATTGACGTACCGAAATACGAGTTCGATGAGGAGTGGGCAACGCCAGCGGTGGTGTGGTTCCTTAACCACCCTGAAACACTAGCCAAAATGTACGAACGAGCACCACAAAAACTGGCGACATACGCCAAGGCGCTGCTAGATTCCGTGCGTGATCGACATTTCAGCTCTCCGCTTATCGGCGAAGCTTGTGCCAAATTATCGGAAAACACTGGGGCGGATGTTTACAGTGTGCTGCAAAAAATCTACGAGCGCAATAGCTCGCCCGCAGCTCGGGGAGCGGCTGCACTTGCCATGAGCGTGATGCTGACAAACCCTGCCCTAGTCGGCGAGGAAGGTGGAGCGGCTCATGCGCGTGCCAAGCGCATCTACCTGATACGTCAAGCCCTCAATCTAGCGCCGCAGGATGCCATGTTTGGCAATGCGAGTTTGACTGATGTCGCAACGGAACTTATTTACCGCATCACAAACCTGGATGAAGGAACCATACCGCCGCGCATGACGCTGACAGACCCGCAAGGCAAGGAATGTCTCTTCCCGGTTGTGGGCAAAGCTAACCTCATCTTCTTCTGGGATCCCTCGGAAGACGTCGGCATGTCTATCATGCAGAAACAAGCAGTACTGCTGCGCAGCTACCCGAATCTGGTACTCTGTCCGGTTGTGGTGAACGGTGATCGTGAAAACTGGCTTCGCATGATGCAAAGCCATGGCCTGAGCATTTGCTATATGGATGATGAACGGGGGACAGCGGGAAAGGCGTACAGGGTGGAGCATTTGCCGCATGCCGTATTGGTAAATGAACAAGCACGGGTGCTATTCTGCGGCTACCCGAATATGCAGTTACAGTCAGCGCTCGATCACTGGAAAAACCAGAGCAGAGATCGTACCGCCCCTCCTCGGGAACCCGTTACCCCCGGATCACAACCCGAGCCGCAATCCACCGGCGATGAGCCGCCGAATCACAGCGCGCCTCCGCTACGCGAGATGCCGCAATTTTAACGCGGGCACGAGCTGCAGGAATCATCGGCCACTCGACGCACAGGGAACGGTCCCTGTTGCACGGGTTTGTCCTCGTTGAATCGCGTACCGAAGATTATTTCAAATGCGGAGCCATTAATAAAAGAAGCGAGAGAGGAAGAATGGAAACACTCTTTCTCCTGCAAGTAAACAAGCGTAGGAGTAAGCAAGTGCGCCGCCTCGCGTGCATCGGTTGCGTAGTCGCCCCAGTTCCCCGGCCAAGGGGAAGCAGGATACGATTCAAAATGCACAAGCTGATCGGCAAAAGCACCCAAGGCACCGGCTGCCGTATCCGCCTGTTCTCGGCTTTCAATAGCAGCCAAGGCATACACGATGCGCAGCATGGATGCCGGCACAGGCTCCGCATCTATCTTGGCTGGCAGCTCGCCGCGCCACGGCGTCTGGTACATGGAAGCGGTCATACCGGTATATTCCGGAGGAACCTCCTCGTCGCCCTGCGGGATGAAGTCAACCGTGCGCATCATCAGATCCAGCTCCAACATCTGGCGGATGACAGCCACGGGTTTCGTGCTTTGCTTGTAGTAAAACTCGTAGGTAAGCTGGATATGGCGCAGTGGGTGGCGTAGTCCATCCGGGTGGCGACGGTAGATCAATTTATCCTGTTGCGCGCGAGGCATCACGCGCAGTTGGTCGGGCAAATCGGCTTGGTCTGGAGGGGAAACCTCGGTAAAAAGCTTACCATCATGCGTGTAGATACGCACGCCAGAGGGAGCCTCACCGGATATGCGAGTATAGGGATCGTAGATGCCCCTTTTGAGGAGTTGGGTAAAAGGCGACGGCGAGCCCAAATTGTAGTTGAAAGATAAATCGAAGTCACCCCGTTGCGTTTCTTGCTGCGTCAATTCTGCCAAGGACTCCGCGGTACGCGTGTTGCAACACCACAGCACGCAGCAGACTGTCATGACAAGCGCGCTAATTCCCCCCACCACCAGCAGAATGTTGCGCCTTTTCATCGTAAACATGCCACCATTTTACACAAGACGAGGCGGGGAATCAAGGCTTGTCTTCCGAGCGTTGCGGGATTATAATGTGCACATGAGCATATTGCCTTACGCGCACAAGCATGTGCAGGAAATTCGCACCTATAAGCCCGGCAAACCGATTTCCGAAACTGCCCGCGAGCTGCACATGAATCCCGATGACATCGTAAAACTTGCCTCCAATGAAAATCCCTTGGGTGCATCACCCTTAGCCGTGCAAGCCATGCTGCATGCCGCCCAAAGTGTGAATCTGTATCCGGATGGCTCCTCCTACGAGTTGCGCAGTAAAATCGCTCATCTCTTCGGCGTTGGCATAGATCAAACAGTGGTTGGCAGCGGGGGAAGCGAGCTCATTGAACTGCTGTGCCACACTTGCTTGGGACCAGGTACGGAGCTGGTGGCCGCGCGCTATAGCTTCACGATGTACCCGCTCATGTGCAAGCTGTTCGGCGCCACCTTCGCGGAGGTGGACAATAAGCCGGATTGGAGTCACGACCTGCAGGCCATGCTCCGTGCCATCACCCCACGAACACGCATCGTCTTTATCACCAACCCAACTAACCCCGTAGGTACCATGGTGCAGCAGTCAGAGTTGGATGACTTTATGGAGCGAGTGCCGGGGCATGTCATCGTCGCTTTCGATGAGGCCTATATCCACTTCGCAGATCCTCAGCCAGATACACTGCGCTATGTGAAACGAGGGCAGAACGCGGTTATGATACGCACCTTTTCGAAGGCCTATGGTCTGGCAGGAGCGCGGGCAGGATTTGCCATCACCACCGAAGAGATTGCCGGGTTGTTGCACAAGGTGCGTTCGCCCTTCAACATGAACAGTCTTGCCCAAGCCGCTGCATCGGCTGCGCTGGATGATGAGCAACACGTGCGTCGTTCAGTACAGCTCGTGCGTTCAGAGATGCGCCGCTACGAACAAGCATTCAGCGAGCTGGGACTTACTTATGTACCGAGCCAGGGGAACTTCGTGCTTGTAAAAGTGGGGGATGGCGAGCGGGTCTTCCACGAGTGCCTGAAACGCGGTGTTATTTTGCGCCCGATGGGCGGGTATGGTTTGCATGAATATGTTCGCATAACCATCGGTACCGAAGAGCAGAATACCCGTTGTCTGCAGACTCTTGCCGAAGCTCTGAAAGTGTCCCGCTAGCCCGTCTCACGAGTTTTCGTCCTTTCGGAGACGCCCCTGCAGGCTGACCAATCGGCTTCGCAGCCGTCCGACCGTTTTCCCGCGTCCTCGGCGCGCATTAGCTTTTTTCTTGGGACAGATGTGGGTTAAAAGCCCCCTTGCGTGAAATAAAGCTTGCAAACCTCGCCTGTTTAGCATATATTTTGCTCGCTCGTCTGCATCGTCCGATGCTGCGAGTCTGCCCATGGGCGGGTGTCAGAGTGGTCGAATGAGCACGATTGGAAATCGTGTGTGCGCCAAAAGCGTACCGAGGGTTCGAATCCCTCCCCGTCCGTTTGAACATTGACAGCTGGAGGTTCCGGGAAGTCATGAGTATGTTGCATTGCGCAGATTTGTTCAACCGAGTGCGGCGAAGCACGCGGGAAGTGTTGGTGGGCAATGTGGGCATCGGTGGATCCAACCCCGTTCGTGTGCAATCCATGCTCACCCACAGCACACTTGATACAGAGGGCTGCGTTCAGGAAGCGCTGCAGCTGGCCGAAGCCGGCTGCGAGATTATCCGCCTGACAGCTCAAACCAAACAGTACGCCGCAAATCTCCGGAATATCGCGCGCGAGCTGCATGCGGCAGGCTGTCACGTACCTCTTGTAGCCGATATCCACTTCAAACCTGATGCTGCACTGGAGGCGGCCAAATGGGTGGAAAAAATCCGTATCAATCCCGGTAACTTTGTGGACAAACGCGGTGATGCGGCTCGAGAATACACAGATGGAGAGTACGAGCGGGAACTCGACAAAATTCGCCGGGAGTTCTCCCCCCTGGTACTCTTCTGCAAGGAGCACGGCCGAGCCATGAGGCTAGGCTCCAACCACGGTTCCCTCTCGCAGCGTATTCTCTCACGCTATGGCGACACTCCTGAGGGCATGGTGGAAAGCGCAATGGAATTCGCCCGCGTGGCACATGAACTGGGTTATCACGCCCTCGTCTTTTCCATGAAGGCCTCCGATGTGAAGGTCATGATTCAGGCCTATCGCCTGCTGGTGCAACGTCTTCAAGAGGCGGGGGATGGCTGGAATTATCCCATCCATTTGGGCGTCACTGAGGCGGGGGAAGGTGAAGATGCTCGCATCAAGAGCGCTATCGGCATCGGTTCTCTGCTGGCGGACGGTATCGGGGACACTCTGCGTGTCTCACTCACCGAAGAAGCCGTATGCGAGGTCGCTCCGGGCTTTGAGCTTGCTCGAGCCTTTGCTGCTCCGCAATCCCCCCTGCACCTATGCACCTCGCCACAGCCCCCCTTCAACCCCTTTCGCTATCGCCGCCGCACGAGTGAGCTGATCACTGTGGACGGTGTCCCAACGGGAGATCAGCAACCTGTTCGCGTCGTGCTGCCTCGTGCGGCCATGCGAGCGCTCTCCAATCTCACGACCTCCCAAATGCAGGATACTCCTGCCGAAATTACCTACGAATCTGCGAATGTCGTGGAGGTTGATCCTCGTGTACCGGCTGAGCTGGCACGGCTGCAGACCGCTCCGGCCTGTCTCGTTGCAGTACGCGATGGTCTGGATATGCCTCTACCGCAAGCGCAGCGCCTCTTGGCAGCTGGCATTCCCGCACGCCATAGCATTCTGTTGAAAGATACCCCGGGAGTGCCCTCGCCCGATCTTTCTGCACCCATGGCTGCCGGGGTGAACATGGGTTCTCTGCTAGCGGATGGTATCGGTGATGCCGTGCTGGTGCGCGGTGAAGCTGACCCGCAGAAAGCTCTTCTCCTTGCCTACAACGTACTACAAGCCGCTGGCGTACGTCTCAGCAAGACGGAATACGTCTCCTGCCCCTCCTGCGGGCGCACCCTGTACAACATCCGCGAAGCCGCAGAGAAAATTCGCGCAGCAACCGGCCACTTAAAAGGCGTCAAAATTGCCATCATGGGCTGCATTGTTAACGGCCCTGGCGAAATGAGCGATGCCGACTTCGGTTATGTGGGCGGCGCCCCCGGAAAGATCAACCTATACGTCGGGCATACCCCCGTGCGTATCAATATCCCCCAAGAGGAAGCGGTACAACACCTCATTAATCTTATTAAGGAACATGGCAAGTGGCGAGACCGCTGAGTCGGCACTGCGAGTAGATCTGTAGATGCGAACTCAGAAATTTGCGCCCGAAACGGATTGACAATTAAGGAAAATTCGTGATATAAAGACCTCGCACGCTTGAAAGGTACAGAAAGAGCAATTCCACGCGAATGCTTGTCTGTCGGAAGGAGGGTGCCAGTATATTTCATGTCCCAAGCTCGAGACAAAAACCAACGCCAAAGCGCAAGCACGTGGGGGGTGCTGCGTCCCGTGCTGTACAAGTACATGGGACCGGAACTCTACCTCGTCATCCCAGCTATTCTGGCCGGTGCACTTGCAGCCTCTGCTGGGTTTGGTTTGCCAGCAACTATCAACGTTGCTTTTCCCATCGTATTCGGCGAGAAGGAACTGCCCCTCGAAGTGCAAGACTGGGTGGTACGTACTTTTGATCCGACCGACATGGAAGCGGCGAAACTGTGGCTTGCTGTTGCGCTCATTCCTCTCGTCATGATTGTGCGAGGCGTGGGAACCTACCTGAATTCCTACCTGCTTGCCTGTGCCGGTACGCATATCCTACAGCGTCTCTGGGGAGAAGTCTTTTCCCGCTTACAACAACTCTCCTTCTCTTTCTTCGACAGTCACCGCCGCGGCGAACTCATGGCCATCGTCATCCAATATGCCCACAACTTGCAGGGACAAATGGTCACCGTGATGAACGACCTGATCATCCAACCGCTCACTTTTCTCTTTGCCGCGGGCTACCTCGTATATGCTGCGCTCACGAGCAACGAGAGCGCCATGCTGCTTGGCAACCTACTGGCAGCCGCAATGGTTGTTCCCATCGTGCGCTATGTGGGGCGCCGCATGGTGCGTCGTATGAGACAATCTCTCAGCGGCACTCAGCAGATCACGGCCACGGTCGAGGAATCTCTCTCCGCTCAACGCGAGGTGCGTTCCTTCAATCTGCAAAAGCATCAGTCGGATCTCCTCACCAAGCAGATGACACAATATAACTCGCTCATCATCCGCATGTCTGCCTGGCAACTGTCTCTGGCCCCGGCCGTGGAGATCGTAAGCTCATTCGCCCTCGCCTACTCACTTTACCGGGGTTGCGGAGATGGTCTCACCATGGAGCAATTCGCCGCCATAGCCACCGCTTTCTATTACTGCTACGATCCTCTTAAGCGCCTCGCTGCCGTCTTGAATCAAACTCAGCTCATGAGCATCATGGTGTCAGCCCTTGATCAAATACTCAAGGCCAAGGATGAAACGCCTGAGCCTGAAAAACCGAAGTCTCTCCCTTCCCCTGTACGCGGCAAGGTTGATTTCAATAAGGTATGCTTCAGTTACCGAAAGGGCGAGCCCGTGCTGCGTGGTGTGGATGTGCACATACCTTCCGGTCAGATCGTCGCTCTCGTTGGTCCCAGCGGCTCCGGTAAGACAACTTTCATCAACCTGATCTGCCGGTTCTATGATGTTGACTCCGGTTCCGTATGCATCGATGACGTAGATGTACGTGAACTTTCCCGTACCGAACGCATGGCAAACATAGCCATTGTTTCCCAGTTCTCGGCCCTCTTCCATGACAGCATCATGGAAAATATCCGTGCAGGATACCCTGCCGCTACGGATGAAGAAGTGGTCTCAGCTGGAGATTCCGCCCGTGTCACCGAGTTTGCTATGGAAAAACCGGGAGGCTACCGTTACGAACTCGGCGAAAGCGGCGGAGGTCTTTCCGGCGGCCAGAGGCAGCGTGTTTCCATCGCCCGCGCTTTCCTTAAGAATGCACCTATTCTCATCTTGGACGAGGCTACTTCTGCGCTGGATATGAAGAGCGAAGCTCTCATCCAAGAGTCGTTGGAGCAACTCGCCCGGGGGCATACCACCTTCATCATTGCTCATCGCTTCAGCACAATCCGCATGGCTCAGCGCATTCTCGTCTTTGAAGCAGGGCGAATCATCGCCGATGGCACCCACACCGAACTCTACGAAAGCTGCAACGTGTACCGCAGCCTCTACGATGAACAGGTTCGTCTGGCGGAAACTGACGGAAAGGAGGAAACGCCATCATGATAAAAATCCTCCGCCGCGTGTTCTTTTACGTGCGCATGTTCCTGATGCCGCACATCGTTCTCTTTGCACTGGCCATCCTGACAGGTATAGCTGTGTCGGCAGCCAGCGGATTGGGTATTCCGGTGATGGTAAAGTACATTTTCCCGGTGGTGTTCTACTCGCCCGGCAGCGGGGCAGAACTTCCGAAGCTCTTTGAGTATATCCCAGCCATGGAAACCCTACGTCAGGAGAATCCCACGCTGGTGCTTCTGCTCGCCTGTGCGGCGCTGCCGCTCATTTTTTTGCTGCGCGGTTTTACGATGTGGCTCAATGGTATCGTAGTTTCCATTCTAGGCGTCAATATTTCCGCTACAGTCCGCAAAACAGTCTTCGACAAACTGCAGGAGCTCCCCATCTCCTTTCTTGAAAATCATGAAAAAGGGGACCTCATCAGCCGCACGATGGCGGATACCGGCACTGTTCAAATCGTGCTTACACGCGTAGCAAACGACCTCTTTAAACAGCCCATCACCTGCGTGGTTGCCATCGCCACCTTCCTGTGGATGATGCTCGACAGCGGGCAATCTGCCCTCTTTTTGCTGAATGCCGTACTCATAGCCCTCGCTATCTGGCCCATTATCCTCTTTGGCAAGAGGATCACCCAAAAAGCTCGCCACGCCCTCACGGATCTCGGCAAACTCAACGCAGTCGTGCAGCAAAATCTGGAAACCATGCGCGAGGTACGCTCCTACTCCATGGAGGAGCGTCAGGTGCTGGAGTTCACCCAGGTGGCTCAAAATTACTGCCGCAATTCGCTCAAGCTCGTGAAGTACCAGCGAGCGCTTGTGCCAATTATGGAGCTGATTACGGCCATTGCCTTGGCGGCGCTCCTCGTACGCGGGCGAGGGTGCGGTATGTCCCTTTCAGACTTTCTCGCCGTTTCTGCCGCTCTCTTCTTCCTCTTTGATTCCATGAAGAAGGCCGGCGCTACATTCAACCGCCTCAATGAAACCCAGGGAGCTCTCATCCGCATTGAGGAAATTCTTACCGCTCCCAACACCATGCCCGAACCGGAGCACCCGCTCTCATTCCCTGATTCTCCCCGCGGCGATATTGAGTTCCGCAACGTTTCTTTCTCCTACGAACCGGGCAGACCCGTGCTCAAGGATGTTTCTGTACACATCCCGGCGGGACAAACCGTTGGACTCGTTGGAGCCAGCGGCGCGGGCAAGACGACCTTTGCCGCTCTCATCCCGCGCTTTTACGATGTGGAGGCCGGAGCAATACTCATAGACGGAGTGGACGTGCGTGATGTGCTTACGAATGACCTGCGTTCCCGTCTTGCCCTTGTTGGGCAACAAGCTCTCCTCTTCTCCGGGACCATTCGCGAAAATATTGCCCTCGGCTGTCCGAATGCCTCTGACAATGCCATTACCGCTGCCGCCGACGCCGCTGCCGTCACCCCGTTCCTCAACAATCTCGCGCACGGACTCGACACCAAAGTAGGCGAAGGTGGTTGCTCCCTCTCCGGCGGTCAGCGGCAGCGTGTTGCCATTGCTCGTGCTTTCGTAAAAGACGCTCCCATTCTCATCCTTGATGAAGCAACCGCTTCCCTTGATGCCGAAAGCGAGCGTGACATCCAACGCGAACTCGATCAAATCTCTGCTGGACGCACAACTCTCATTGTTGCCCACCGCTTCAGCACTCTCCGCCATGCTGAACGCATCCTCCTCTTCGACCACGGCTCCATCATCGCTGACGGTACCCACGACCAACTCTACGCTTCCTCCCCTCTCTACAAGGAACTCTACGATCGACAGGGGATTGAAGAAAACTGAAGAGCCGCAGGTTCATTTACGATTTGGAATGCTCGCTCGAATCATCGAGTGCAGCGAACAAGGTGGGGGAATTCGTGAATCTGCTTGCACCGCCATTCAGCAGCACTGATACCATCGAGCATAACTTATTCTTTGTAAGATGTTTATAAAAATAGAAACTCAGACATCCATCGAGTATTCTTCGCGTATTGGAAGATGGAAAGGGCAAATCGGCTTCAATTTCGGCATCAAATAACAGAACACCCTCCACACAACCAGGAGAAAAAAACGCCGGAGGACTCGATGATGTCAGTGTACAGAAGATTCCACGAAGGCGGTATGGAATCGAGATTTTGGACAAAGCCAAGGGATGTCTAGCACACAAGACGGTAAAAGTCAACTTTATTTTTTCGACTACTTTCGCAGAAATTCACGTCAATACTATGCCCATACATGATCCGAAAGGTGTACCAGGCACACGTTTGACCAGTGACTCTTTCCCATCTTTGTATCCGAAAAGGAAGCGAGTTGTCACGCGGTGGAAAAGTTTCTCCAACCTGCCACGCAGTCAAAAACACGTGCAAAATTCTTCGCCTTACGCATCTTTATCCGGGAAAGGCTTTTTCTCTCGTTCAGTGAAATCCCAGCCTTCCAACAAATGTTGCAGGAAGTCATGATACGAACGCTCTTTTTCTTTTTCCACACGTTGTGGAGTCATGCGGAAGGGGTAGATCTGCACGGGTACATACTGCTGTCCGGCACGCAGAGCCTGCTCTACCAT
>CANRJD010000029.1 GCA_947630815.1 uncultured Akkermansia sp.
ATAGGTCCCGCGAAAGTAGATCGCCGCCAGGACCAAACGCAGCCCGCAGCGCTTACCGCCCTGCGGGCTGCTCCTTTCAGGCACGGAGGCAGACGAGGTCTGCCTATGTACGATGTACGACGTACGATGTACAACACGCACGACGGCCCCGATGAGGGCGCACGCGTTAGCGGGCGGTAAGTGCGTATGGACAGCGCGGATGCACTGCCCCGTAGGGGCGAAAACTGGCGACGGCTGTAAGCCAGTTTGGCCAAAAGCATAGCTTTTGCCCCGAAGGGGTGAGGAGTCGTGGGGCGACTCCGAAGCAACCAGGCCGATGGGGTGCCGGTGAGTCAATTTGGGAAGTGAGGCGCGTTGCGGAGCTCAGCAGCGCCCGGACTCTTTGCAGAGCGAGAGCAACCATGCGCTTTGCGGGAGATCTGCAGCCTGTGCAGCCGTGAAGGGAATGCGCGGGCGCCAATTGATCCCGCCTGACGTGCCGGGGAGATTGAGCCGTATGGGAATGTCGAAGAGTTCAGTCCACATGAGAGCGGCGTAATTAGCGCGGCTCATGAGGAGGGCGCGGTACAGAGCCGTTTTAACCGTTGGATTCCAAGCAACGAGACTTTCCTCTTTTGAGAGACCCGCATAGTCGCCGAGACGGCAGAGAGTGGCGCCGCAGTCGCGGGCGATGCGCAGCGTATCACGCAGGGAATCATCCAGCGGACAAGCGGGGTCCTGCGCGGCTGAGCGTCCCTGTTCCACGCGCGAGAACCACTCTTCCCAGTCGCAGGAGAGAGGTGGGAAGTCGTGGGTAGCAAAAGTGGTGAAGGAGCAGGGGTTGTAGGTATCGCCCTTGATGATGGTGCCGAGGGGGGTGCATTCCCAATGAGGGATTTTAAAACCGGCAATGCGCAAGCGAGAGAGATCCGGTCGCACATAATCCGGCACGCAGCCGAGGTCCTCGCCGATGACGATGGGACCGGGAGTAGCGCGCAGGATGGTGCGCAGCAGGGCATCGCCCTGTATGAGATTGTCGCGCCGCTGTTCGGGGGTGTCATCCGGACGGGGGCGGAAGCCGGGGCGTCTGCCTCCGCAGCGGGCAGCTGCTTCATCCGGAGAAAGAGGGAGGAACTCTGCATTGCGGGACGGCATCCATGGGAAGGCATAAATTCTGTAGAAGCCGAGGATGTGGTCGATGCGATACATGCGGAAGATTTCGGTAAGTTTACGGATGCGTTGCACCCACCAAGCCATACCATCATTCTGCATGACATCCCAGCGGTAAAGTGGAATACCCCAATTTTGTCCCCATTTGGCCGTGAAAGGATCTTCTGCAAAGTTACCTTCGGCCGGGGCGCCACCGCTCCAATCCATGTCAAAGAGATAGCGGCGGAAGAACACGTCCGCACTCGCAACGGAGATGCCGATGGGTACATCCCCCATGAGCAGCACGCCTTTCTCATCTGCATGTTGGCGGACGATAGCCCATTCTCTTGCGCAGAGCCACTGCAGCCACTGCCGGTAGAGCTTTTGGCGTGAGGCTTGCTCATCCTGCGCTACAAAGGCGCGTGCCGCATCGGTATCTTGCACAGGCCACGACCACCAGTCCGTGGAGCCGAAGGCGATGCTAAGGACGCGGAAGTTGGCGTAATCCTCCAGCCAGGCACTTTCCTGTTCCACCCAGGCAAAAAAATCGGCGCGCAGGGAGTCATACTGCTCATCGCGGTAAAAGTTTTCCCACGCCTCGCGCAGGATGGCGTACTTGTAGTTGCGCACGCGAGGGTAGTCCACAAGGTCACGTCCGCCCGGGAGTTGAAGGGGTGGCAGATTTGCCGGGTATGGGGGCAGTGGGGACGGCACGCCGGGGACGCGCTCCAGACTGAGGTAGAGTGGCTCGAGCGCGATAGAGCTCATGGCAGAATAGGGAGAAGGGGAATCCTCATCCCCGAGCTCGTTGACGGGAAGAAGTTGGAAAAATCCCACACCGTGAACAGCCGCCCAATCGATCCATTCTTCCAGGGCCATCAGATCGCCGATACCCGCATCCGCATCCCGCCGCAGGGAAAAAAGCGGCAGGAGCACGCCTGTCATGCGCTTCCTTTGCATTGTGCTCGGCATTGTAGCAGATTTGACGCAGCAGCGCAAGCGCCACATCCCACGGCGTAGGTCAAACGCAATTAGAAATGCGTTTGACTATGTACGATGTACGATTTTCGATGTACGATTGAAAAGTTCGCGCGCGTTGCGCGTGGATGCGGAGCGGGAGGCGCCTGGCGGCGCCTATGTACGATGGACGATCATGCGTTTGCCGCGTGCCAAATGCGTTCGCCCTGCTGTTTATGGCGCGGGGAAAATCAGGCGCAGACAGATTGGAAGAAAAAGAGCAGCAGCTCCAGTTGATCCTCTCGTGTCACTAGATAGCCGTCTTTGGGGTCGAGCCACTGGAAAGAATGAATGGAGGTGCGGTTGGAGCCCGAGGGTTGATTGGGAGAATAATCGGGAAGACGATCCTCGAGACTCGGGCGCAAGGCTTGCACAATTTCCTGCGTGGTGAGAGGCGGCATGGCCGGGATAATGGCGGGAATGCCCAAGGGAATGCAGCGTTCTACATCACCCAGAATTCGGCGTGAGAAGTAGAGCTGATGCTTTTCGAAAGGTGGAAACGGGAGCTTAGCCTTACCCTTGGGCGGAGAAACAAGCGTGTCCATCAGATCGTTGAAACCACTGCTTTCGTGTGAAACAATCTCGGGCAGGTGTACATTAAGTACACGGCCGTACTGGCGGTTGACCTCATGGTGCAGAGTGATGCGGCGTTGTACGAAGGGGTCATCGCTTTTTTCAAGCGTCGGCGTATTTTCATCCGCATCGTCAGGAAGCATATCGCAGGTCGTCACAAATACGGTGAATTCCGGCTTGATATCCGCTAGATGGGTGAGAAGTTGGTAAGTTTGCAGCTCGTCCATGTCGGGTGTTTTACGCATGCGAGCCGGTCCATCGGCTACGGCAGGATCAAGGCATACGAGCATGCGGAAACTGTGACCAAAAGTACGGTGAAAATCCTCTTTATCAATGAGGTAGTCGAAGTGGCGCCTCTCTGTCCAATATTTTCCCAGAAGAGTGCTGGCTCCAAGGAATGCTGTGGCAGGAGATGACATAAAGAGCAAATACCTTACGAGAACACTCTACCACAGGAGCGTGCATTTGGCAAACCCAAAACACCAGAGCAACCGCATTAGGAAATGCGGTTGCTATGTACGATGTATGATGTACGATGTACGATTTGAATTATAGCGCGCCAGAGGCGCGGGAATTTTTGCGAAGCAGGCGCGGGTACGAAATTGAGGAACGACGCGCGGAAGTGGTTAGAAAGGGACGGGAGGCGCCTGGCGGCGCCTATGTACGATTTTCGATGTACGAGGTACAACACGCACGACGGCCCCAAGCAGCTGCGAGGCAGCTGCTCATGTACGATGTACGACGTACGATGTACGATTTGAAAAATTCGCGCGCATTGCGCGGGAAATATTCTTCGTGAAACGTGCGGGAGAAGTTTACAAGCCAAAGAAAGCGATAGCCACGCCGCAAAGCATGATTGTAGCGCCGGCAACCTCTCCGCTGTGGGATTCGAGCCATGCGAAACGGAGCAGGGAAAGCCCCTTCAAACCGAGAGCAACGGCGAGCATCATCGTGGCGATGGTGCAGATACTGAAAGCGATGGTGACGAGAGCAACCGCGTACGATCCGAGGGCGGCAGCCGGAGCCAATAAGGGCAGCAGAGCTTCGCAGGGACCGAGTACGAAAATGATAAAGATGATCCACGGAGTAATATTTGGAGCGTGATTATGGATGAGTTCATGCCCGTGGGCGTGGCGATGATGATGGTGTAACCAGTTGTGGCGCATGGCATAAATCATGTAGGCTGCGCCGAAGCCGATGAGCGCCCAAGCGGCCAGATCGCCGCGATTTTCATTCAGCCATTCCATGTCCGATTCCGTGAGCAAATGCGAGGCATACATAAACACCAACGCGATAAGCAGTGCGCTGCCGACGTGTCCGATGCCACAGACGAAGGTCCAGGCAAGAGCGCGCAATATGCTGTACCCGCGGCTCTTGGCGATCATGACGAAGGGGAGGTAATGGTCTGGTCCAGCCAAAGTGTGCAGTACGGCATCTGCCACGGCAAGCCCAAGGAGGACGGAAAGAGTAGTCTCATGCATGATTTTAACGGTGGGAGGTAGGGAGAGAAGGTAAAGCGGCATCCATACTGCCGCTGCGCATGCCTTCCAAATCGAGGGTGATATAGGTGAAACCCAGTGCGTGCAGGGCGGAGGAAATAGAGTCGGCGAGATCGACAGCACGATTCAGCTCAGACTTTGGCAGTTCGACGCGGGCCAAATCGCCGTGTACACGCAGGCGCAGCGCAGCACCCGGGAAAAGGCGTCGCAGAGTATCCTCTCCATGTTCCACACGGCGCAGGCCTTCCTCGGTAAGTTCCGATCCATACTCAAACCGCGTGGCCAGGCAAGGAGAGGACGGTTTGGTGGCGCAGCTCAGCCCCCATTCAGCGGCCAACAGACGCACATCCGCCTTACTCATGCCCGCCTCAGCCAGCGGCGACACCACGCCCAATTCACGCAATGCCTGCAGACCCGGGCGGTACACCTTCAGGTCGTCCGCATTGGTGCCATCCATGATGCAGTACAGCCCGTGAGCACGAGCTCGTTCGATCAGCTTAGAAAAGAGGAGGCGCTTGCAGTGGTAGCAGCGGTCAACGGGATTGGAGCGCAAGTTGGGCAAATCAGCCAGCGGGTCAATGGAAATCACCTCCAGAGGAGCTTCCATCGCTGAGGCGATTTGCGCCACTTCTGCAGCATCTGCGGCGGGCTGCAGCTTGCTCTGGAAATAGTACGCCAGGAGATCCGGGACAAGTCCCTCTGCACGCAGTCGCAGCAAAGCATGCAGCAACAGAGTACTGTCCACGCCACCGGAGAACGCAAGGGCGACCCCACCGGCGGCGTGACGAATCAGGGACTCGCGGAGACGTTGTTTCATAGCGTTTGAGAATGGAGTGCGGCGGCGATGTCCCCGCGGATGCTGCGCAGGGAGCGTCCAGTGGCGAGGGCAAGCTCGCGCAGGCTTTCGTATTCCGGGTAACAGTGAGAGATCTCACCGTGGGAGACACACTTGACGCGTACCGTGCCGTAGGGGAGGGTTATTTCACGCATTTCGCGCAACATGGTCGTGCGTTGCACGGGGTGGCGGCGCAAGCCAATGGTACTGCTGTGGAGCAGGATGGTATCCTCTGCAGAGCTGAGCAAGGAAGCGTCAACCAGCACACTGAGCACGGTTGCGGGACGGTTCTTTTTCATCACGCAGGGAGTGAACCACACATCGCGTGCGCCGGCGCGGAAGAGCTCCTCCATGAGAAAGCCGAGTTCCTCCGGCGTGGAGTCATCGATGTTGGCGGCAATTTCGTAGATTTGCTCGGGGTTGGCATCGGGCTCCAGCAGCATGGCGCGCAAAAAATTGGCGCGGCCGAAGTCACGCTTGCCAAGACCGATACCGGTTTGTAGCACGCGGTACTGCTCCGGCAATGAGGACAACGTACGCAATGCGGCGGCAATTGCGATGCCGGTGGGAGTCACCATCTCCCCGCGCACGGAACACCGGCGCAACGGTATGGCGTGAGCCTGTGCGATGTTGAGTACCGCAGGTACGGGCACCGGCAGCTCGCCGTGTTGGCATTGAATCGTCCCTTCGCCCTCCGTCAGAGCCGTGACAACGCAATCGTCGATTTCCAAATCGTCAATCAGGACCGCCGCACCAATGATGTCCGCCAGTGAATCCCAAGCTCCGACTTCGTGAAAATGTACCTCATCTACCGTACAGCCGTGGGCGTGAGCTTCAGCTTCCGCCACAATGGTGAAGATACGCAGCGCGAGTTTCCGGGCTCGATCCGACATTTCAGTGCGAGCGATGATCTGCTTGACGTCGGCGAGGTGGCGGTGGTGATGATGATGGTGGTAGCCTTCTTCGTGCGGTTGCTCGTGGTGGCGTAAGTGCACATCGAAATCGCAGCCGGCGATGCTGTAGGAGCTTTTCCGTGAAACGGACCAGGAAAAGCCGTCGCCTTGGGCAGCGAGACTTTGCAGCGCCGCGTCCAATTTGGCGCGAGAGGCTCCCAGATCCAGCAGAGCCGCCACCGTCATATCGCCGCTGATGCCACAGCTGCCCTCCAAATACAGGATTTTACTCATGGTAGTGAATGAAAGAGGTTGAGGATGCGACAGGCCTGCACAGCCGCGCCGAACCCATTATCGATATTGACCACAGAAAGCCCCTCTGCGCAGGAATTGAGCATGGAGAGCAGAGGAGCCAAGCCTTGGAAAGACGCGCCGTAGCCTACGGAGGTGGGTACAGCGATAACGGGAGATTTCACCAGTCCGGCAATCACACTGCCCAGCGCACCCTCCATGCCGGCTACAGCGATGATGACCTGGGCACGGCGAATGGAGTCGATGCTGCTCAGCAGACGGTGCAATCCGGCCACTCCCACATCATAGAAGCGCTCCACCTGCGCGCCGAAATATTCCGCCGTGCGGGCGGCCTCCTCTGCAACTGGCATATCTGCCGTTCCGCCGGTGCAAACAGCTATCGTGCCCGGCAGGGGGCGAGGACGTTCACCGTCCAGCAGCAGCGTACGAGCGGTATTGTCATACTTCACCGGCAGGTCTGTGGCGCATGCGGCATGGGCTTGCTCCTGAGAGCAGCGTGTTCCCAATACAGCCAATCGCTTTTCGCGGAACGCCCTGAGGATGTCGATGAGTTGCTCCGTTGTCTTGCCGGGGCAGTAAATCGTCTCCGGCAATCCGGTGCGTTTCCCACGCGAAATATCCAGTCGTGCGAAGCCGAGGTCTTTCATTTCGTCCGCCATCATTGTACTCTGTTACTATAGTACAAACCGGCCGATTTGCCCAGCCTGTTTTTCACACGGGAAAGGTTGAGAAGAACGTCGCAAATCGTAAACGGTTAATTTGGGGTGTTAAAATACGCGGGACTGCGATGGAATGCGAGCAGTTGCGGAAGGAGGGGTAGAGGACGCTAGTCTCTCTACCCCCGGTACATGGCGGCTCGTATATCGATCAGGGGGAAAGCCCCGTTACGATGTCAGAGCGCCATGCGCCCCGCCTAGGTGACGGCTCCGCAATTGACTCGTATGGTTGAGAGGGCAGGAAGCAATTCCCAAGCCCGTAACCGTGTGAGAAAAAACAACGGTACGCTCATTGTATGAGAAAAATAATGGAAGTCAAGCTCGATTTGCAATCGTCCATCGTACATCGTACTTCGTACATAGGCGGCGTTCTCGCCACCACCGTCCCCGCGCAACGCGCGCAAGCTCTGCAATCGTCCATCGTACATCGTACTTCGTACATAGGCGGCGTTAGCCGCCTCCGTCGTCCATCGAAAATCGTACATAGGCGCTGCCAAGCGCCACCGTATGGTAACACGGCAAACGCATTTGAAAGAAGTTCATCAACAGAGAAATTGATCTTATTGCCTGATATCATCTTTTATACGTATCAAGAATCGTGACAAGCAGCGGTTATTATGATGATGGCTCTAAAGGGATCTCAGCATACATTAATGATTCGAAAAATCTGCGCAACGCGCACATTATTAATAAATCGTAAATCGTAAATGGTAACCTCCGTTTACTTCACTTCGATAAGCTCGTATTTGCGGGATCCCAGACCCATCTGCTCCCCGTACTCCAACTGGTGTTCACCCTCGCGGGAGCTGATGCGTTCCTGCAGATCACGCTTTTCATCTGCGGGTAACTTATCCAGCAAATCCAAGCAAGCCTGGTCGATGGCGACGATATCTGTCGAGGCGAGAATACCAATGTCGCGGGCAGTAGGGCGTTCAGCGCGGATGCCGGCGCAGTCGCAATCCACACTCATGTTGCGCATCACGTTGAGAAAGGTGATATGCTTGCCGAACCGTCCTACGGTAGCCATGGCGGATTCGACCATGTGTTCCATGAGGTGGGCTTTCATGGCTGGATAGGGGTTGCCCTCTACCTTTTGCCCATGCAGACCGTGAACCCAATCTTTGCCGATCTTGCCATCTGCGCATCCAATGGCAATATTCTTGATGGAACCGCCGAAGCCGCCGTGGGCATGCCCTTTAAAGTGCGTGAGCACCACCATGGAATCGTAGTTCAGGATATTCTTGCCCATGCTCATCTCCTCAAAGTGCTTGCCGCCCTTAATCGGGAGCAAGGTTGTGCCGTTTTCATCCATAATGTCCACGGGACAAAACGTCCACCCATTTACCTTGAGCGTTTCGCGGTGCTTCTCAGTGGTATCGCGACCGCCTTGGTACAGCGTGTTGGTTTCCACGAGCGTGCTGTTGGGGATGCTGCTCTGGAGGGCCTTCACCATGGGAATGGGCAGGATATTCGGTCCTTTTGGTTCGCCTGAATGCCACTTGATGGCTACCTTGCCGGTGATGTCCGCATTGACCTCATTGTACACTTTCAGCAGCCCCTCCGGACTCAGGTCGCGCGTGAAGTACACCTTAGCGACCGGCTGTTGTTGCTGAGGAGTGGAAGCAGCGGTCTCGTCTGCCTTGCCGACAACGGAGCAGCACACCAGAACGAGCGCTGCGATGATATGATGGGCTTTAATCATAGGGAGAAATATGTGTTCCGTCACACATTGTAAGGCTTCGGGTGACTTGAAGTCCAGAACGGAGTTGAGAATAATCAAATTTTATGCGTCACCGCATGCCAACGCTTTGTTGTATTCAATTTGCACACACGTGTCCCAACAAAATCTTCTCCAGGCTCATTCAACCCATTCCTCATACGTTTCCCATGATAAAGAAGGTAAGCCAGCAAGACGGCAAACTTCGCCAAGTCCGCGCGCAAGCGCGGGAATTTCTTGAATTGTACATAGGCGCCGTTAGGCGCTTCCGCCATCATTTCAAGAATTTCGCTACGCACCGGCTCGGCAATCCCGCGCGTAGCGCGCTAGCATTCAAATTGACTCACCGCCGCCCCATCGGCCTGGTTGCTTCGGAGTCGCCCCACGACTCCTCACCCCTTCGGGGCAAAAGCTATGCTTTTGGCCAAACTGGCTTACAGCCGTCGCCAGTTTTCACCCCTGCGGGGCAGCGCGTCCGTGCTGTCCATACGCACTTACAGCCGTCGTGCGTGTTGTAAATCGTAAATCGTAAATAATAAGGGACTTATGCTTCATGATATGCCATTGCCTACTTCTTGGGGCTGCTTTTTCTTGGGACGGATGTGCAATTTGCCACACGTGTCCCAATAAAATCTTCCCTGGACTCATTCAACCCATTCCTCTTGCGTTTCATGGAAGAAGTACGGTGTAAAGGAAATCTGCAAGCTGACATCGCATATCTACGAATCATTCTAACTGACAACACGCAATGTTTTGAGAGTTTCTCCGCGCTCCTGCTCCGCATCCCCGCACCTTTCTAATTATGCCCGTGTACAGCTTCATCACATTTCGCTCGCATCTGCTCCGCCGAACTTGCGCGCAAGCGGGAATTTTCCAAATCGTAAATCGTAAATCGTAAATTATGAACACGTTATGCCACATTGCACACCGATCACTGCGTGTTGGGATCGCCTTTTTCATGGGACACGTGTGGCAATTTGCATTTGTTCTTAATTTAAAGTTGACACGGTGGAGGGTGCATACTAGAATGACAGAGAACCTGACAAACTACTTATGCTCATCAAGGGAATTACAAGCGGAGTGGCAGGGCTGCTGGTGGCAGCGATAGCGATCGGAGAAACCACAGAAGCTAGGCAAGTTATCGTACCAGTGGATTCGACCGGGGCAGATGTCAACCACAACGGCTACCGCACGCGCTTCATGGATCCGGAAGAATCGGATCCGTTGTATGACACCCAATGGCGCACATCCACTTACCACCCAGCCAATGAGGCAATCGTCAGCCCATGGGGAATGGAGATCGGAGCGTCCTACAACTACGCCACGAGTAAGATTCTGAAAAATGTCGATTTCGGCAATGATGCACCGAAGATGGACACTTGGGGCGTGGATCTAACAGGTGTGTATCGTCTTGACAGGCATCATTCCTTCAACATGCGTTTTGAGTACAACAGGGGCATGGACGAAATCAGCGCACCAAATCAACGCGAAGAATTCCGTCTCAACGTATTTACGCTGATGCCCGGGTATCGCTATACTCAGGCGATTTCCTACTCTACCTCGTGCTACGTGGGCGTAAATGTGGGCGTGACATGCGCTGCGTTGCGCTACCGTGATTCCGGCGCCTACGGGTCAGGTCTTGCGCACGACTCCGGGTGGGGGGTGGCATATTCTGCAGAGATGGGGTTGCGTTACGCGCTCACTGATCATGTGGACATGTATGTGGCATACCGGTTCATGGGATCCACGGCTCGCCCCGACTTGTGGGATAGTCAGACAGAATATCGTGGGAACACCCAACGCTACCACACCATACGCTGTGGCATAGGTGTCGCTTTCTAAACAGCAGAGCTGCGGGAAAACTTCCCAAATTGTACATAGGCGCCTCTAGGCGCCTCCCGTCCCTTTCTAACTACGTCCGCGCACGGTGTTTCACGACATCCCGTCCGCATTTGCTCCGCATCCCCGCGCAACGCGCGCGAATTTGGCAATCGTACATCGTACATCGAAAATCGTACATAGGCGCTGCCAAGCGCCTCCGTCTGCCATGGCAAATACAGCTTGACAAATGGGGAAGTGGGGGTATAGTTGGCGCGGAGCTATAGAAGCAGCCCAAAACGCCATGGAACCCATATACGAAGGCAAAGCCAAACGACTGTACACGACTGATGATCCCAATGTTTTGCGCATGGAGTACAAAGACTCCGCTACTGCATTCAATGGGGTGAAAAAAGAGGACTTCGAGAACAAAGGGCGCATGAACAAAGCCATCACTCTCATCATATACAAGATGCTGGAAGAGAAGGGGGTAAAAACGCACTTGGTGGGGGATGTGGACGACATCAATTTGCTGGTGAAGAAGGTGAGCATTATGCCGCTGGAGGTGATTGTGCGGAATGTGGCTGCAGGTTCTTTCTCGAAGCGAATGGGAGTGAAGGAAGGCACAGCGTTTACGAAGCCCATCGTAGAATTTTCATACAAGGATGATGCGCTGAACGACCCGTTCATCAACGACGACTATGCGCGCGAGATGGGGGCTGCGACTGAGGAAGAGTGTGCGTACATCAAGAAGATGGCACTGCTCATCAACGACACACTCAAGGAGTTTTTCCTGAAAGCCAACCTGCGCTTGATTGACTTCAAGGTGGAGTTCGGACGACTGGCTACGGATCCCGAGCAGATCGTGCTGGCAGATGAGATATCACCGGACACATGCCGCTTGTGGGATGTAGCTACGGGCAAGAAGATGGACAAGGATCGTTTCCGTCAAGGACTCGGCGAGTTCATGGAATCGTATGCAGAGGTGCTCAACCGTCTGCAGAAGTGAGAGGTTGGCAGTCACCACACCGATGCTTGCTCCATGGCCACGCTCACCTTTGAAGTATTGAGTCGTTTCCAGACTGCTGCGGATGCTAATAAGTTGCTCTACGCACCGATAGCAGACAAATTGACCTACAACCACACACGCCTCTACACGGCGGAGTGCAGCGGGGATGAGTCGGCAGCGCGCGCGTACCTGCGTGGAGTGTTGGTGGACCCCATTTCTCAAAAGGTAGAGGAGGATGGGAAACCAGCTCTCACCGGGGAGCTTTTTTGCATCTCATACGGGATCAAGAAAGGAGCGTTGGATTTGGAGAAAGAGGCCATTATGACCAATTACGCCGGGCGTCGGGGACTACCTTTCACGCTGCGGGCACTCACCATCACGCAAAACATCTACATCTTTGGCGAAGGGGATAAGGAAGCGCTCATTGAGCGTTTCTGCAAGGATGTGTGCAACCCAGCCATTCATACTTGGAGCGTTCGATAACTTATGCCGGCAACATACCGCACCATTCCCGTCCGTGAGCTCAGTGAGGAAGGCCTCACAGCCCTGAGCCGCGGGATGAAGCTCTCTCTTTCCACGGAAGATATGCTCGTGGTACAGCAGATTTTCCGCGAAATCGACCGTGAACCCACTGACGTGGAGCTCGAAGTCATCGCCCAAACTTGGTCGGAGCACTGCAAGCATCGCATCTTTGCCGCTACCGTGCAGCATACGGCGGATGGGACGACGGAAGAGATATGCAGCATGTACAAGACATTCATCCAACGGCCCAGTAAGGAGATCATGGCGCGTAAGCCGGGATTTGTGCTGAGCTGCTTTGTGGATAATGCCGGGTTCATACGACTGGACGACCAATTTTCCGTGTGCTTGAAGGCAGAGACCCATAATCACCCGAGCGCCATAGAGCCTTACGCTGGGGCTAACACCGGTTTGGGTGGGGTGATCCGCGATATTTTGGGCGCGGGCAAGGGGGCCAAGCCCATCGCGAATCTGGATGTGTTTTGCTTTGGGGCGCCGGATACGCCCCAGGAGCTTGTGGAGGGGCACAACATCATTCATCCACTGGGGATCATGCGCGGCGTGGTGCATGGTGTGCGTGACTACGGTAACCGTATGGGCATCCCCACGACTTCCGGAGCCATTCAATTTGACCCGGCCTACATATACAACCCGCTTGTCTTTTGCGGTACGGCCGGCGTGATACCGCAGAGCGACATTGCCAAGGAGATGAGACCGGGGCTGGCAGTGGTGGTCATCGGCGGACGCACCGGCAAGGATGGCCTGCACGGCGCCACCTTTTCCTCTGCCGCCATGGGCGAAGCCTCTGCTGAGGAGGATCAGCAAGCAGTGCAAATTGGTAACCCCATCGAAGAGAAGAAAACGCTGGATGTGATCTTGGAGGCGCGGGAGCGTGGGCTCATTGAGTTCGTGACGGACTGCGGCGCGGGAGGTTTTTCATCCGCTGCGGGCGAGATGCTTTCCGAGACTGGTGGCAATGTGTACTTGGAGCGTGCACCGCTCAAAGAAGAGGGGCTGCAGTCCTGGCAGATTTTCCTCTCTGAGTCGCAGGAGCGCATGGTGATGGCCGTGAAGCCTGAAAATGTGGCTGAGTTGCAACGATTGGCAGACACATTCCAGACAGAGATGACAGTGCTGGGCGAGTCGAATGATTCCGGTGTGCTGCGGGTGTGGCACAGCGGGGAGTTGGTTTGCGAACTTGACAACTCCAAGCTGCACGATGCCCCCACCAAACATCTTACATCCGTCTTCACGTCTTCTCCGGCGCGTACGGACTTAGATTTGGACGATACGCACCTGACCGATGACCTGCGTGGGATCTTCGGCGATTTTGCGGTGGTTTCCCGCGAGCCGATCATCCGCGAATATGACCACGAAGTGCAGGGCAACACGGTGCTCAAACCGCTTGCCGGGGCGGCTGGCGATGCCCCGCAGGATGCTTCGGTGATCGATATTGACGGTTCGGATAAGCTGATGAGCCTGGCTCTGGCGATTCTGCCGGAGTGGGGGAAGACCGATCCCTACGCCATGGGCGTTGGCACCGTGGATGAAACGGTGCGCCAGCTGATCATCGCCGGTACGAATCCGGAGAAGATTGCGCTGCTGGACAATTTCTGCATGGGTAATCCGGAAAGCCCGGTGGAGTTAGGACGCTTGGTGGAATGCGCAAAGGGCATCCGCGACGCGGCATTGGCATACGGCGCTCCTTACGTGTCCGGCAAGGACTCCTTCTACAATTACTTTGAGACTGAAAGCGGTCCGGTGAACATACCGGTCACCTTTTTGTGCTCCGGCTTCGGCGTGGTGGACGATATCGAGCATGTGTGCGGGGCTACCTTGCGCCGGAGCAACAGTGTACTCTTCCTTGTGGGCAACACCGAGGACGAGATCGGCGGTTCTGTGTACGCTCGCCGCTTCGGCATAGCCGATGCCAAGGTTCCGCAGACCGATTGCGCCGCCAATTACGCCACGTATAAGCAGTACTACATGCGCGCGCTCACCAAGGGACTCGTCCTCTCGGCACATGATTTGTCGGAGGGAGGCTTGGCTGTGGCGGCGGCAGAAATGGCATTCTCCGGGAAGACGGGGGTGAACATCAATCTGGACGCATTGCCCACGCAACACGGGTGGAAGAATAACGTGGTACCCTGTTTTGTTGAGAGTACCGGACGCTTTCTGGTGGAAGTGGATGAGGACATGGCGGCTGAATTTGCGGCGGCGATGGAAGGATGCCCATGTGCCCGCGTGGGCAACACCACGGCGGGAGGCGAGCTGATCCTGACTGCCGGCGGTAGGACAGTGTTGCAGGCGAAGATAGCCGAGCTCAAGCACATTTGGAAACACGGACTCACCCCTTACTATTGATTTGCACGCCATGCCCCACGCTCTTCTTCTGAAATATCCAGGCACCAATTGTGATGTAGAAACGGAACGCGCACTGAGCGCTGCCGGTTTTTCCACCCAAGTGCAGCCCATTGCCACGGCCACGCCGGCGCATGTGAGCAAGGCGCAACTTATCGTCTTTTCCGGCGGATTCTCGTACGGAGATTACGTGATGAGCGGCCGACTCGCCCAGTTGGAAACCGAGCGTTTTTTGGGTGATGCCTTGCAGAAGCATCATGCTGCTGGTGGCTTCCTCTTTGGCATTTGCAATGGCTTTCAAATCCTCACCAAACTCGGTATTCTGCCTCGCGCTTCGCTCATTCTCAATAAATCAGAGCGTTTCGAGTGCATGTGGGATCGCCTGGTGAAGGTGTCGCGCACCTGCCCGTTCACGCAACTGCTGCCGGATGAGTTTGAACTTCCTTCGGCTCATGCGGAGGGGAGGCTTGTGTGTGACCCCGGGGATGCGCAGAAGTACTTGGACAATGGTTGTGTGGCCTTGCAGTACGCTGACAACCACAACGGCTCGGAATTGAGAATTGCCGGTTTGCAGGATCCCACGGGACGAGCCATGGGGCTCATGCCGCACCCGGAACGTTTTTTACGTCCGCGGCACCATTATGATCCGGATTGGAGCGGTGATCCGGACTGGGGTTGGGGGTACTATTTCTTCAAGGGAGTTTTCGAGGCGCTCAGGTGAGCGCGCGGAGGAAACCAGCGTCAGCAGTAATTGCGGATGCACATGTAGCACGCTGAATCAGAACGTGTATGAGACCGGTTATTTACCAGCTCTTCGTGCGGCATTTTTCGAACGAGGAACGGAATGGCAAGCAGTGGGGAACCAAGGATGAAAACGGTTGCGGCCTCTTCACCGGCGTGAATGATAACGCTCTTCGCGAGCTGGCGAGCATGGGCGTCACTCACCTTTGGCTCACCGGGGTACTGCGCCATGCCACCCGGACGTCCTACCCTGGTTTGCCGGCGCACCCGGCCAGCGTGGTGAAGGGTATTGCCGGCAGTCCTTACGCCGTGGTGGATTATTTCGACGTCGATCCGGACTTGGCGGAGTGTCCGGAAAAGCGTCTGACAGAGTTCCGCGACTTGCTGGCACGCGTGCGCAAGTGGGGCATGATACCCATGATTGACTTTGTCCCCAACCACGTGTCACGCTGCTACACCTCCACGGTGGCACCGCAGTGGGAGTTTGGTCGGCAAGACCGTACGGATGTGTTTTTTGACCGCAATAATTCCTACTACTACCTGGATCGTGGAGCGGGAGAGGGACGCATGATGCTGCCGGATGGCGAATTTGTGTCGGAGCGCAGCTGCGGGCGCGTGACCGGCAACAACGCTGCCACTTGGACCCCCTTGAACACCGATTGGTACGAGACCGTGAAGCTCAATTACGGCTGCGATTACCGTCACGGTGCGGCGGAAGCCGAGGCATTGCCGGGGCTGATGGCGAGGCGCGAGGTACTGCCGCGCACTTGGTTACTACTGGATGAGGTATTGGCCTGGTGGCAGAGCATGGGTGTGGGAGGTTTCCGCTGCGATATGGCGCACATGGTGCCGTTGCCCTTCTGGCGCTGGGCTATAGCGCACGCTCGTCTGAGGGGGGATGTCTTTTTCATGGCTGAGGCGTACAACGACGGCATGAAGCTGACGGAAGGCGATGCCTTGCCCGCTCTCCTTTCCGCCGGGTTCAACGCGGTGTATGATGCCGAGGCCTACCACGGCTTGCGCGGTCTTTACGAGGGTGGCGGCTGGGCTAATGATTTGGACCGTTTTCACCGTCCGGAAAACCCACTTTTTTCTCATGGCGTACGCTACGTGGAAAACCACGATGAACCGCGTATGGCCTCTCCTCTCTTGTGGGGAGGTGTGGGGGAGAAAGTGGCGCGTGCTGCCATGGTGGCACAATACCTGACCACCTGTGGACCGGTGCTTTTTTACAATGGCCAGGAGGTTGCAGAGCGTGCGGACGGTCCTTCCGGCTTCGGCGGTACGAATGGACGCACGTCCATCTTTGACTACACGACACTCCCGCGCTTGCAATTGTGGTACAACCACGGTCGCTGTGATGGTGCGGCATTGCCGATCCAACAGCGTAGCTTGCGTGACTTCTGCGTGCGCTTGCTGCGCATGCTTCAGCTGCCCGCCATTGCACGCGGCGGCTTTTACGGTCTCAATTGGGCTAATCAGCAGACTGAGCAATTCGGTCGTGACCCCGGTGAGTCGATTTCCGGCCACCATATATACGCTTTCCTGCGCTACGATCCCGCCTCCCGCTCCGCCATCCTTGTTGTCTGCAACTTTTCCCCTGCTAACGATGCTGATGTGCGGGTTCATTTCTCGGAGGATGCCTGCAATTGGGCCCGTCGCACCGCTGAGAGCTTCCAGTTTAGCGATCTTCTCTCATCCGAAACATCGTCGCCTGTCTCCGCTTCGCGCAATACCCTGCTTTCTTCCGGTCTTGCCCTTTCTGTCCCCGCAGGTTCCGCACGTGTCCTTTCTTGGGATTGCGCCTAATTCCACACGTGCCCCAAAAAAATTTCCTCTGCGCCCATCCAACTCAGGTCATACGCATTTCCTGATGCGTTTCCCCTAGAAACCCCCAAAATTCCCGCGCCACCGGCGCGCTATAATCCAAATCGTACATCGTACATCCAACATCGTACATAGGCAGGCTCCGTCTGCCACCGGGCGCCGCTAGGCGCCGCCACCGCCCCCGCGCAAGGCGCGCAAGCTCTGCAATCGTACATCGTACTTCGTACTTCGTACATAGGCGCCGCCAAGCGCCTCCGTCGTCCATCGTACATAGGCGGCGTCAGCCGCCAGGCGCCCCCGTCTGCCTCCGTCCCTCCGCGCAACGCGCCTCACTTCCAAAATCGTACATCGTACATCCAACATCGTACATAGGCAGACCCCGTCTGCCTCCTCCCGCCCCTTTGTAACCACGTCCGCGCATGGCCTTCAAAATTCCGCGTTGCTTCCGCTCCGCTTCCCCGCGCAAGGCGCGCAAGCTATGCAATCGTACATCGTACATCGTACCTCGTACATAGGCGCTGTCAAGCGCCTCCGTCGTACATAGGCGCCGTTAGGCGTCTTTGCCGCTTTGTAACCACCTCCGATCACGGCTTTAGGACATCCCGCTCGCACTTGCTCTGCTGCCCCGCGCAAGGCGCGCAAGCTATGCAATCGTACATCGTACATCGTCCATCGTACATAGGCAAACGCTTTCCCTAATGCGTTTGCCTTGGTTTGCCTCCTTCTCACTGTGCGACAATTTGTCGCCTTTGAGACAGAATGACCCACATGAGACAAAATGACGCATACAGATCATGGGGAGAGCAACATCGTTAATCGTTGATTATGAATGAATGGTAAAGATGTGCGACCTTGGCACGGGATTTGCACCTAGGGAAGTGAAGAATCTGACCCCGTGCAAAAGGCGGGGAGAGAGAGTTAAATCAAAACAAGAAAGGAGCTAAAGCTATGAGCAAAATCTTAGGAATTGACTTGGGCACCACGAACTCGTGCATGGCCGTGATGGAAGGCGGTCAGGCGACGGTGCTGGAGAACAGCGAAGGAGCGCGCACGACTCCTTCGATAGTCGCTTTCACGAAGAGCGGAGAACGGATTGTGGGGCAGGCAGCCAAGCGGCAGGCGGTCACCAACCCGCGCAACACCATTTTCTCGGCGAAGCGCCTCATCGGTCGTAAATACTCCGAACTGACGGAGGAGGATAAGAAGGTGCCTTACACCATCGTAGAGGCCGCTAACGGCGATGCCCACATTCAAGTGGAGGTGAATGGGGAGACCAAGGTGTACTCCCCGCAGGAGATCAGCGCTATGGTGCTGGGCAAGCTGAAGGCCGATGCGGAATCGCGGCTGGGCGAGAAAATCACGGAGGCGGTCATCACGGTGCCTGCGTACTTCAACGATGCGCAGCGCAATGCCACGAAGGCCGCCGGTGAAATCGCGGGGCTGAAAGTGCGCCGTATCATCAATGAACCGACTGCCGCGGCTCTGGCGTACGGGCTGGATAAAAAGACGGACGAGGAGAAAATTGCCGTGTATGACCTGGGCGGCGGTACCTTCGATATCTCCGTGCTGGAAATCGGCGACGGTGTCTTTGAAGTGAAAGCGAGCGATGGCGACACCCACTTGGGTGGCGATGATTGGGACAATGCCATCATCAACTGGATACTTGCCGAGTTCAAGGCGAAGGAGGGTATGGACATTTCGCGCCAGACAGATGCCCTGCAGCGCATCAAAGAAGAGGCCGAAAAAGCCAAAATTGCCTTGAGTTCGACGCAGAGTTACGATATCTCGCTGCCTTTCATCACGATGGACGCCACGGGTCCCAAGCACATCCAGATGACGATCACGCGCAGCAAGCTTGAGCAGCTCACCGAGAACCTGCTGGAGCGGACCGTGACCCCTGTGCGCAACTGCATCTCCGCCGCGGGTTTGAGCGCGAGCGAGATTAACGAGCTGGTACTGGTCGGCGGTATGACTCGTATGCCGGCTGTGCAGGAAATGGCGAAGCGTCTGGCCGGCAAGGAGCCGCACAAGGGAGTCAACCCGGATGAGGTGGTAGCCGTGGGAGCTGCGATTCAGGGAGGTGTGCTCACCGGCGATGTGAACGATGTGCTGCTTCTGGATGTGACTCCGCTCACGCTTTCCATCGAGACTATGGGCGGTATTGCTACCCCGATGATTGACCGCAACACGACGATCCCGGCGAAGAAGAGTCAAGTGTTTTCCACCGCCTCGGATAATCAGCCGGCAGTAGATATCCGGATCTGCCAAGGCGAGCGCAAGATGTTCAACGACAACAAGCTGCTGGGCAACTTTAAGCTCGATGGCATTCAGCCTGCCCCTCGCGGTGTGCCTCAAATTGAGGTGACATTCGATATCGATGCCAACGGTATTCTCAAGGTCACCGCCAAGGATAAGAATACGGGCAAGGAACAGAACATCTCCATTCAGGGTTCCTCCGGGCTCTCCAAGGAAGAAATTGAGCGCGCTAAGAAAGACGCCGAGGTTCACGCCGAGGAAGACCGCAAGCGCGCCGAGGATATCGAGGTGCTCAACAAGGCGGATTCTTTGGCTCACAATGTGGAGCGCCAGCTCTCCGAAATGGGCGATAAGGCTCCCGACCAACTCAAGCAGCCCATCACTGAAAAGGTGAATGCGCTCAAAGCTGCTTCCGAAGCCAAGGATGTGGAAAAGGCTCGAACTCTCACGGCAGAGCTTGAGAAGATGCTCGGTGACCTCTCTCAGGCGGCTCAAGCTGCCGGTGCAGGCGCCGCAGGTTCTACACCGCAGGACGACGCCTCCGACGGTCCACGCAAAGCGAAGGGCAAGGTCGTGGATGCCGAGGTCGTGGACGACGATAAATGACGGACGTATCATCCTGATCGGCGCGGGCGCTGTGCCGCCCGTCCGGTCGGGGACTTTCTCTCAACCAACCAACTTCAACCCAAAATACATACTATGAACATTAAACCACTAGGACAACGCGTGCTCGTGAAGCGCGAGGAAGCAGAAAGCAAAACCGCCGGCGGTCTTTTCCTGCCGGATACCGCCAAGGAGAAACCCCAGCAGGCTATTGTCATGGCCATCGGTACAGGTGGGCGCGACAAGGACGGCAACGAAATCCCCTTTAACGTGGCGGTGAATGACAAGGTACTCATCACTAAGTACGGTGGCACTGAAATCGTAGTGGATGGCGAGACCTTCACCATCATCAGCGAAAGCGATATTCTCGCTGTTATCAAGTAATCATTAACCCTTTAACTCATACTATGGCTAAACAACTTACGTTTGAAGAATCGGCTCGGCAAAGCCTGCTGGCAGGTGTCAGCAAAATCGCCAAAGCAGTGAAGAGCACCTTGGGACCGGCGGGTCGCAATGTGGTGATTGACAAAAAGTTCGGTTCTCCGAGCATCACCAAGGATGGCGTGACGGTCGCCAAAGAGGTGGAGCTGGAAGACCCCTATGAGAACATGGGAGCCCAGCTCGTTCGAGAAGTTTCCAGCAAGACCAACGACATCGCCGGCGATGGTACCACCACCGCTACTGTGCTCGCTGAAAGCATATATCGCGAGGGGCTTCGCAATGTTACGGCCGGAGCTAACCCCATCTCCCTCCAGCGTGGCATTAATCGTGCCGCCGCCGCAGTGGTCGAGGAGCTCAAGAATATCTCTAAGCCTGTGGATTCTTCCAAGGAGATTGAGCAGGTGGCTACTGTCTCGGCTAACTGGGATGCGGAAATCGGCAAGATTATCGCTGAAGCCATGGACAAAGTGGGCAAGGACGGCACCATCACTGTGGAGGAAGCTAAAGGCATTGACACCAGCTTGGATGTGGTGGAAGGCATGCAGTTCGACAAGGGCTATCTGTCCCCCTATTTCGTGACCAATGCGGATGCGATGGAGGCGGCACTGGAGAGTCCCTACATCCTCATCTTCGAGAAGAAGATCAGTAACCTCAAGGATTTCCTGCCCATTCTCGAGAAGGTGGCCAAGACGGGTAAGCCCTTCTTGGTTATCGCTGAGGATATTGAGGGCGAGGCGCTGGCTGCTCTGGTGGTGAACCGCCTGCGTGGTACGCTCAACGTGTGCGCGGTGAAGGCTCCGGGATTTGGTGATCGTCGTAAGGCCATGCTTCAGGATATCGCCATCCTCACCGGCGGCAAGTGCATCTCCGAGGACCTCGGCATGAAGCTCGAAAACGTCGAAATCTCCGATCTGGGTATTGCCAAGCGCGTGGTCGTCACCAAGGATACGACCGTCATCATTGAGGGCGCCGGCAAGAGTGCCGACATCACTGCCCGCGTTGGCCAGATCCGCAAGCAGATTGAGGATACCACCAGCGATTACGATCGTGAGAAACTTCAGGAGCGTCTCGCTAAACTCGCCGGCGGTGTGGCTGTCATCAAGGTAGGCGCTGCTACCGAGACCGAGATGAAGGAGAAGAAGGATCGCGTGGACGATGCTCTGCATGCCACCCGCGCTGCGGTGGAAGAGGGTATTGTGCCGGGCGGCGGCGTGGCTCTCATCCGCGCTCAGAAGGCCATTGCCGAGCTCGAGCTCACCGGTGATGAGAAGACAGGCGCCGATATTGTGTACCGCGCTGTGGAATCTCCACTGCGTCAGCTCGTGGAGAATGCCGGGCGCGAGGCTGCTCTCATCGTGGAGAAGGTGAAGGGACTCAAATCCGCCAGCGAGGGGTACAACGTGGTGACGGACGTCTATGAGGATCTGCTGACCAGCGGCGTTGTGGACCCCACCAAGGTGGCTCGCACGGCTCTGCAAAACGCGGCTTCCATTGCCGGGCTCATGCTCACGACGGAATGCCTCATCACTGAGTTGCCGGAGAAGAAATGCTCCTGCAACCACGGAGGTGCCGGCGCCGATATGGGCGGCATGGGAGGCATGGGCGGCATGATGTAATCCCCCCTGAGATAACCTAGTTCATCCATTCCCCCGGCGCACCTGCTCCTCGCTCGTGCGCCGGGATTTTTACCCCATCCCGCGCAGCGCGCGCGAACATTGCAATCGTACATCGTACATCGTACGTCGTACATAGGCGCGCCAAGCGCCTCCGTCGTACATCGTACGTCGTACATAGGCAGGCTCCGTCCGCCACCGTCCCGCGCAAAGCGCGCGAACATCGCAATCGTACATCGTACATCGTACGTCGTACATAGGCGCCGCCAAGCGCCTCCGTCGTACATCCAACATCGTACATAGGCAGACTCCGTCTGCCACAGTCCCGCGCAACGCGCGCAAACTCTGCAATCGTACATCGTACATCGTACTTCGTACATAGGCGCCGCCAAGCGCCTCCGTCGTACATAGGCAGACCTTGTCTGCCCCCGTTTCTCGTAAATGGGCAGCATGTCGCTGCCTGATTACCGGCGTCGCTTGTTGAATGAGGAGAACCTCCTCTTGATGGCCTTCAACTCTTTCTCGTGGGCCTCCTGGCAAGCTCGCTGCCTTTCTTTGAATTTTTGCGCTAATTCTCTGTATCTTTTGCTAAAGTAGGAATTGAAAAAAGAAAAGGCAAATTTTGCCAAAAGGAGCGGCAGAGCAAAGGCTAGATTCCATGCCCCTATGTTTTTATCTTGATCGGTAGAGATAAGATATGCCAAAACGACAGTACAACCGATGAGCAAAATATAGTATATGGCATTCAACCAAGATGTCCCCCTGCTCAAGCTTTCATTCAATTTCTCCGCATCTTTCTTGGAGTCCTGATACACGTTGCCAATGATATCACTCACCGGACTCTCATCTCTCGCAGCGGATTGTCGCACGGATTCCAATTCTCGCTCAATTTCCTGGATCAGGAGATCTATCCCGGAGGGGGTCGAGGAAGTACACCATTCGCGAACCTTGTCTGTGAGAAGAGCGGCGATTAGTATCCCAAATACCAGATGAGAAAAATACTGCCCCGCCTCCTGGCATGGTGTCACACTTCCTAACAAGGGCAGGGTGCAGCAGGATAACATAGGTTTTACTCAATGTGGGTTCCTCAAACAGGAACCGGGGCTTCGCTCCATAGCCGATTAAAAGCTTCTTCCATAGCCTTCAGAGTTTCCAATCTCTCCGTATCCTCCGGATCCACGTTCGTTCCCACGAGAGCGCTCTTTTTCTCTCTATCCGCTTCCACGCGAAACATGCGCCCATCGACTACGGAAAAATGCGCAATGTCTTGCTTTTCGCCATAGCACCGCAAAGCGCCCCTTTCCCTGAGATATTGAGCCACGTCTCCTGATTCGAGATGCTCAAAAAGCTCCTCGGTGATGAATTGCACCTCCACCCCTCTGGCTATAGCTCCGGCAAAACTTTCCCTCAATGCTCCGTACACTTCACGATTCATGCGTCCACAGAATATGTGTACGGTCCTTTTCGCGTATTCGCAGAAAAGGCGCATAATGATTGCCGCGTGGGCCGCGCTGGCATTACGGAACAAATCACAGCTCCCTGTCTCAATGCTTTCGCGGACGAGAGCCTCATATTCCTTCAAGTTGGACAGAGATGGCAGCATAGATTTGGATCTTCCTTCGTAAGGTGCATCGGACACAACCGACGCGCCCCATTCTACACGAATAACCGCCAAGGTCAAGCAGGATTTTTAAAGCCAGCCTTTTTAATAACACCATTTCACTCCCCACGCCGCACGGCGCGCGATCATCGCAATCGTACATCGTACATGGGCGGCGTTCTCGCCGCCACCGTCCCGCGCAACGCGCGCGAATTTGCAAATCGTACATCGTACATCGTACATCGTACTTCGTACATAGGCGCTGCCAAGCGCCTCCGTCGTCCATCGTAAATCGTACATAGGCAGGCTCCGTCTGCCACCGTCGTACATCCAACATCGTACATGAGCAGCTGCCTCGCAGCTGCTTGGGGCCGTCGCCAGTTTTCACCCCTCCAGGGCAGCGCATCCACGCTGTCTACTCGCCGCCCGCAGCTCTGCTGCGCATTATTTGCAAATCGTACTTCGTACATAGGCGCCGCCAAGCGCCTCCGTCGTACGTCGTACGTAGGCGCCGCTAGACGCCTTGCGGCTGTCCGGGGGTGAATGAAATTGTGTGGATTGCAAGATTAAATGCAACAGATGACAAAAAAAGTTGAGGTCATGAGAAGAGAGGGGTAAAATAGTGG
>CANRJD010000030.1 GCA_947630815.1 uncultured Akkermansia sp.
GCAACGATTTAGGACATAAATGAACCTCTTGTCTCCCTCCTTAAAATGAATCCAATTTTCTAATGCGTTTGCCCTGCGCTTGACCCTGACGGACTTGACCGGCTGAGGGAATGCATCACCCTGAAAGGAGATGTTAACGCCCGGGATAACGCGGGACGTACGGCCCTGATGTTACTAATTGAGCAAGATGGTGATATCAACGACCGCCTGCAGGAACTTTTCAACGCTAAGGCCGATGTCAATCTCGGCGATTGTAGCGGAGTTACCCCGCTCATGGCTGCCGCCCGCTTCAACGCAGGCTCCAACGCAGGCCGTCATCGCCACTTCCGCGTGCAACGCCTCCTCGATGCCGGGGCAAATGTCAATGCCGCAGACAAAAATGGAAACACGGCTGCCATGCTCATGCTGGGGGGAGGCTATTATGGCCATAATGACCCGGACACACTGCGCCTGCTGCTGGACGCCGGGGCTAAACTGGATCAAAAAAACGGCGCAGGCAAAACGATGCTCGACCTGGCTACAGAAAAAAAACACACTGCTTGCATCCAGCTGCTTCAGGAGCGTCTCAACGCTCCTTCCACGTCCCCTTGAACAGGAGGCTTTCAATCTCACACCCGTCCCAAGAAAAACACGCCTCATTTACGATTTGAGAAATTCCCGCGCAACGCGCGCGAACTTGGCGAAGTTTGCCCTCTTGCCGGCTTACCTTCTTCATCCATAGGGAACGCATGAGGAATGGGTTGAATGGCGTTGCTCACCGCCACTTCGTAACCACATCCGCGCATAGCTCCATCACATCTCGTCCGCATTTGCTTTGCAGTTCCCGCAGCTCCGCTGCGCATTATTGAAAATCGTACATCGTACTTCGTACATCGTACATAGGCATGCTCCGCCTGCCTCCGTCGTACGTCGTAAATGGAACATCTTGCGGTTGCAGGAGTTCTGCTACCGGGGCAATCGCATTTTCACCAAACGCACCTCCATACAAAAAAAGCAAGCGACCACACACGACACGTGGCCACCTGCTTGGAAAAAGTGCGATGAAAAAGCTCAGGAGAGCGTGGCAATAGCCTTAGCAGCCTTGCTCTTGTAATTGGCAGCGCGATTAGGATGCACGGTGCCCTTCTTGGCAGCCTTATCCACTGCAGAAGCAAAGCGATTGTAGGCGCCAACGGCAGCTTCCTTATCCTTCTGCTGCACGGCCGCGGCTACCTTCTTGCGAAGAGTGCGAACGCGCGACATGGTGGCGCGGTTGGCGGCGGTGCGGGTCTCAGTCTGGCGAATACGCTTTTTAGCGGACAGTGTGTGTGCCATAGTTGTATGTAATTTCTTCTAGGTGGGGGAAGTTTACACCATCTTTCCTCTTTGTCAAGCAAATTGAAAGGAAAAAACGGCGAAACGACACATTCACGTGAAAAATAATCACCTTGAAGGGCGAAGCACCCAAAGACGGTGAGTAATAGCGCAGGCTCTGTTCATGGGCATTTCCTTTCGGTCATGCTTCATTCCCCATGAGTCGGTGTAAATGATGCTTTTTTTCTGTTCATTGTAGCCAATGATGAGACGCATGTGCCCGCCAAAACTCTGCGGCAGCCCCTGCTCCGGGAAAACACCGAGTAGCACGGCCCACACCACGGGAATTCCTGCATCGATCTGTTGCTTGATCTCGTTCAGCCCTTTATTCATGGTACCGGGGTGACTCTCAATGTCGTCAAATATCATCTGGGCAACCTCGCGCCCATCCGGCAGGGGTTCGTTTTTTTTGACAACCTTGCGGACCTTCTTGAGAAAAGACTTTAGTCCCACCCAATCCCATGATTTAACAGTCATGTGAAAGGAGCTGCAAATGCTCTTGAGCGCCTTCTCCATATCATCCATCGATGTCCCCTGATCAGAGCTCTTGCAAAGGGCAGCCAGAGCATGCTGATCCACGCCGTCCATACCGTAGTATGCAAACACACGCGATACTGCTGCGGGGACGCAATAGCCTTTTTCTCCCTGATCCACCATGGGCACTCCCTTGATCCAAACGTCACCACTCTTCTCATGCACCACGTTTCCCTTCAAATCTGACCTGCGGGCAGAATCATCGGCGCCACCTCTCGCCAAACCTTCTTTGGTGGGAGCCATGCTCATACGAATAAACTCGGCCACATATTTTTTCCCTTTGCCGGTAGAAGCTGCCTCCAACCGCACAGCACAATGCTCGTTTTCCCACTCCCACGCCCGAGTCTTCAGCCCCGTTTCCCTGCGACTCTGCTGGCGCGCCTTGCCTTCCATTCCCATAATGCTGTCGATGGACTGCATGCTTTTCTTAAGCTTCGCTTCAAAACCTTCCCTTCCCATGTCACCATCATCGCCCTTGTTGAAAATGGTGGTACTCACGGATACAAAATGATCTTTATTAAGCTCCATGACCACATCGCCCAGTTTCACACCGCCAACGCTTAGATCAGCCCCCCTGTGGATGCGGATGTGTACCTCATCCACCATATTAAAACGCCCCTTGGTAAACAATTCCTTGGCTACCACCTCCCAGGGTTTATCCCACAGGGAGCCATCCGCCGCATAACTCAAGATATCGGAGCCTGACACAATGGCGGAGCCGAGCAGAAAAACTGCCAGCGTTCCGAAAGCACGAATAAGTCGGGGCACGTTCATCGCGTCAATCCATCTTGTTTGGCCTGATTCCAGTATGCGTATTCAGAACGATTGAAATCCACGTATTCGGGGGAAAGGTCGGTGGTGTACACGGTGTACTCCGCGCGACCGAGGTGAAGATCAATGAGCACTTCAAACTCGGGAGCCTGCACGCGTGCACGCAAGTCGTCGCTCGGGGTATCGGCCTGCACACCGGCACGGCAGGCAGGCAAACCGGCTATGTCAATGTCCACCTTCTCCTCATGCACTCGCCGCCCGGCATACCCGACAGCGTGTATGATGCGCCCCCAGTTGGGATCCCCTCCGTTCCACGAACTTTTCACCAGTGATGACTTTGCCACGCCCTCGGCCACACGTTTGGCCTCCGCTCGATCGGGCGCCCCCTTCACCCGCACGGTGACATATTTGGTGACGCGTTCGCCATCCTTCACAATGTGGCGAGCTTGCTTCATGAGGACATATTGCAGAGCTTCGCAGAACGTGTCCCACCCGGGATGCCCCGGAGCCAATTCCACGCCGCTGGCGCCGTTAGCGAGCAGTAAACAGGTATCGTTCGTGCTCATATCGCCATCAATCGTGATGCGATTAAAGGATTTCTCCACACCGGCACGCAGGAGTTTCCGCAGCGCCATGCGATCCACGGCCGCATCTGTGCAAACCATACATATCATGGTGGCCATACAGGGGGATATCATGCCCGCGCCTTTGCAGCAGGACCCGATCCGCACTTCCTTGCCCTCCACCTCAAAGCTCACGGCCACCTCCTTTTCCCTCGTGTCACTCGTGATGATGGCAGAGGCCACATCATGCCCCTTCCCCGCTGCCAGCCCACGACAAAGTTCCGGTATGCGCGGTTCTATGCGCATCATGGGCATGGGCAGACCTATCACGCCGGTAGAACACACCGCAACCTCGCGCGGCAAGATGCCAAGCTCCTGCGCCACGAGGCGGCATTCCGTACGCGCCACCTCCAGTCCCGCCTCGCCCGTGCAGGCATTCGCATTCCCGCTGTTGGCAATGATGGCACGCACATCCCCGCGTCTCATGTGCTCCCGACTCACCCGCACGCAAGCCGCACGCACCCGATTCGTCGTGAAAACACCGGCGCTCGTCGTCGGTTCCGTGGAGAACACAAGCGCTAAATCCAACCGGGTAGCCGTCGGCTTCTTGATACCACAGCTGATCGCATGGCTTACATAGCCCCTGGCCGCTGTGACTCCACCACTTATTTCCTTGAATGAGCACGTTTCCATGCTTTCACTATACCACCCTGCCCCCTATTTAGCAAGACTGTACACCAAGGCAACCGCATTAGAAAATGCGGTTGCCCATGTACGATGGACGATGTACGATGTACGATTTATTCATAATGTGCGCGTTGCGCAGATTTTTTCTGATCATTAACGTATGCCGAGATCCCCCCAGGGGCATCATCACGGTGACCGCCAAGGCAACCGCATTGGAAAATGCGGTTGCCTATGTACGATGGACGATGGACGACGTACGATTTATTCATAATGTGCGCGTTTCGCAGATTTTGCGAATCATGAATGGATTGCTGTTGCTATCCACATCTTCTCAGTTTGAATGTCACTTATGTATAATCATTTTCCAGATTTTCGCTTATATATTTTTTCTTTCCCTCTGCGGTGATAAAGAAGGTCGCTCCGGGGACAAAATCCTTCGGAAGCATGTGAACATGTTTGCCCTCGTTGTAGGGAAGCGCATGCGTCACCTTGCAAGTTTCTTCCACCGTATGATCCTCCTTATGGTACACGAGTCGTCTTCCTCCCTCATAATCATACAGATAGTATCGTTTTCCCTTTTTGATCAACATCAGTCCATCGGGAAAGCGCCTTCGTTTCATCTCCGACTCTGCATACCATGGCTGGAAACATAACTCGACTTCCTTACGTTCGATTCTAATCGCCGTCTTATTCCACACTTCGGAATCAACATAATATGATAATTCGGTCATACAACCCATGACATACTTATATTGATGAAAAAACACGTTGTACGCAGATACGCTGGTAATCGCCGCTAGCAAGGCTTTTGCCCTGTATTCAAAACGTCTCAATGCTTTCCGGTATCCTTTCTCTGTTACATTCCAACGCGGTTCCTCCTGGATCGGATTCAATCCCTGGTATAACCTTTCGAAATTCTCATGCGTTACAAATTTGATCCTGTCGCCGAGTGAAGCGCATGCACAAAATACAACGGATGGCACATGCCAGCTGGTATAGGGTAACTCTTCGACCGGTATGCCGGGAAAGGGATGATCGGGATCCCATTTCGATATGTCCGACGGCACGACGCACACGAACCTCAGTACCGGAGGGAAAAAAGGCATGCACGGGTGCACTTTCGGCTTTATGTACGGATCGCAAATCGAATAGTAATAGAGGATCGTATTCACCGAGATAAGGCTCCGTCCTGCGTCCCACAGGAGAAGGAAATGCCGACTGTGCTCCCTCGGAAAGTCAAACGAGTAAAACAAATCGGGATTTCGTAAGATATAATCCCCATCTCTCGTCGGCAACCAAAATATCTCGATCCCTAGATAGACTTTTCGCTTATCACGCGTTTTCATCATTGTCTGCTTAGTTTACATAAAAAGGAACCCCACAGCAGCTCCGGATCACTACCCCGCGCGCATTCGGCACGATGGAAAGTGAGGCTTGGAACAGCCCCGGTACACAGCATGTAATAATGCTTTTCATAAGATATCGGCATCCCATAAGAGTGCGGAGTAAACGAAAGAAACGCATCGCTAATAATGCCTCCTTCCTGTGTCAGGCACTCGTTCGAGTCTCAGATTAGGAGTACCGAGAGCTTTAAGTTTTTTTACCGGAGCGCTTCCGGGGAGCATTTCTTTTGCAGGGCGTTTTGGGGTTTTCCCTTCTATGATAATCACTTTCTTCCCCGGCCATCTCCGACTGTTCCCCCAACCCAGAGCATACATGATTTCCATTTCTGGCCCTGCTGCGTTTACCTTTGTTTGCACCAATAAATTGTAGGCCTCGCGGTAAAACCAGTCCCCCCACTTGCCACGCTCCGGCAACACGGGGATCATGATCTCGTTATCCCTCCATCCAACATCAACTTCCTCCAATTCCGGTCTCTCCCACAAATAACATTCCTTGTCATTATAAACGTCATCAAATACACGAATGATTCGTTCTGCCTCCTTCCCCGTGAAGTCAAGGTCATGAGAATCATCACCTCGCCAATCGCGTTCCTCATCGCAAACTACAATTCTCAGCTCACTTCCTCGCCGTTCATTCCACGTTGCCTTCTGCTGAAAGCTGCACGCAACGAGGCACAGCGTGACCAGTCCCGTTACCCATCCGCAATTTTTCAGTTCCTTTTTCATCATGATTCTCCAATAACTGCATCCAAATCGACTTTCCCTCCATCCTCTTGAAAATCCAGACCGGGAAGCCTCATCTTGCGCACGCGCTGAACCGCCGGACTGTTCAGCGGAACTCGTCGAGACTCTCCAAGCCCCTCAATACCTTTTTTCCCCCACTCGGACTTGTTCACGATAAGTACTTTATCCTCCACGTTAAAATCGTAGTCCTCAACCCCTTCATACTTTCGAACGTAAAACGATATTGTGGGGCCTTCAAACGGCTGCACCCCGTATGGGCTGCTCTCTCCACTTCGATAAATTTCCTCCAGTCCCTCTCTCAATTTGATCATCCTCTCCCCACGAAGCGCGTAATGAGCTCGAACTCGAGGAGAGTATGCGTTGAGGTACAATTCCGCATATTGGATGTCCTTTAAACGGTCTCCCTCCTTGACCTCTCCCTCGCGCAGCAACGAACAACTGCTCATTGTTCCGAGTAGCATACCTAGAACTAGGACTTCTCTTCTCATATCCTGCCGTATTTTCCTATCAAATGTGTAACCTATGTTTTGAAATTTTGTGTTACCTATGTCGTGAGACTGAACCATGAAATAAAAGTGCTTTCGTGGACTTATATTTCACGAACACTTCCAATATACCTTTCTTCGCATTTTAACAACTAGATTTATCCCAGAAAGAAATAGCAATATATGATGCTAAAAAGACTAAACCTCCCAGTAGCATAATATAGTGGAGAATTATCGGGGCACTGTCAGACGCTTGCAGTACAATTGATGTCGGGGAATCAGAACCACCCAATATCAATCTTTTACTTGCACTACATATTCTAATAACTGGACCTATACAGCTGATACATACCAAAATAGCCGTTGCGAATAATGTGTACTTGCTCATTTCTAAGTAAATTTGTTTATAGTTTAATATCCGAGATAGTTTCTTGTTACTCCTCCGTCAACATCTATCGCAGCACCGCCACTGCGGGGCGTTTGCCGCGTGAGCGAATCACATGTGACCTTGGAACTTAAATCGAGCATCAGCCTTCATTTGTTGCATCCTTCCTGGTGATCCACATCATCCATCGACACGAATTTTGCAATGATATCTTTTCGTCAGAAGATTTTCTTTCTCTCATCATTGCTTACACGTATCAAAAACCGTAATAACCAGTGGTCATCATGATGATGGCTCCAAAGGAATCTCAGCATACATTAATGACCCGAATGATTCTGCGCAACGCGCACGTTATCAATAAATCGTACATCATACATCGTAAATTGCCAACCGCATTTTCTAATGCGGTTGCCCTAGGGTCAGAGGAGACCAGCTTGCCTGTGGTTTGGTAAATCATCAGAGCTTCTTTTGTGTCCTGTTGCACTTATCCCTGCTATGTACCTTCGAACTATACTTAACATGGTGTCATATCCTGACGAAATAGCAAGCACAAAATGACTCTTTTCACATCCGCCCCAAGAAAAAGCACCCTCAATGGTAATGCAGCAACCGTAAGCTGATGCCTATGTACGATGTACGAGGTACGATGTATGATTTGAATGCTAGCGCGCAGCACGCGCGAATTCCCCAAATCGTACGTTGACTCACCGCCGTCTCCCCATCGGCGGTTCGCCCTTCGGGCAGCGCATAGGCGGCGTCCTCGCCGCCCCCGCCCCTTTCTAACTACATCCGATCACGACTTTACGAATACGCGTCCGCATTTGCTTCGCAGTTGCCTCAAGCTCGCCTCACGTCTGTTGCCTCGGAGTTGCCTCACGACTGTTGCTTCGGAGTCGCCTCACGACTCCTCACCCCTTCGGGGCAAAAGCTATCGCTTTTGGCCAAACTGACTTACAGCCGTCGCCAGTTTTCACCCCTTCGGGGCAAAAGCTATCGCTTTTGGCCAAACTGGCTTACAGCCGTCGCCAGTTTTCACCCCTTCGGGGCAGCCCTGCGGGCTGGCCTTGCAGCCGCCGACCGTTTTCCCGCAGCTTTGCTGCGCATTATTTGCAAATTGTAAATCGCAAACCGTAAATGGTTTGCGTTTTTTTCGGGATGGATATGCTGCAAAATTCAATGCCCTTGGACCTACACCCAGATCAACCTCATTTCATGAGTGGGCAAATGCTTTCCTAATGCGATTGCCCAGCAAGCATTTACCCCTCTTTATTCACATTGTGAACAACACTCATATCTCGTTGATTTTGTGTGAGAAAGTATGACAAACTATCCCGAAAATCAACAGAGAATTCAATTGTCAACCAAACTTAATAATGGGGGGCTTTTGTTAAAAAATTTTTTTCATTGTGGAACGCCCGTGGAATAGACAATAACAAAATACATAGGTACACCGTGGCGCAAAAAAACTTTTCAACGGAAGGGGCACATGGCATCATCGCCCCCGACAGCGCACCGAACGCGAGCCTCCCGTGTGGGATGAGTAAGCTAGGCAAGCAGAAATACGAAAGAACAGCGAGCGAGATGGACGGTATGAAAGCCGACGACAAAGAAAAGAGCCTGTGGGCAGCTATCGTGAACGATATACGCCGACGGGGAGACGTGGGGATGTACGGACTGGAAAACTACATCTGCAAGCTGGCGTTGAAAGAGGACACGGGGACGAAGTTGGTCCTGGAGTACCCGGCGGATCTGCCGATCATGTGGCTTGAAATCAACTATAAGGAGTGTATAGCCAACTCGGCGGCGTGCGTGATGCAAGCGGCGCGCGAAATTGAGCTCGTGCCACGTGCAGGGGATGAGAAACCGGCAGCGGAGCCAACCGATCAGCAGGGTGCGTGCCTGCCGCTCGTTTTTGGCGGCGACGCCGAGGCTCAATCCCCCGAACAGGTGGAAAATCGAGCGACGTCCCCCAAGCGCAAGTCCGTGCGCAAGACAGATTCTTTCAATAGCGGGTTAAATGAGGAGTACGACTTCTCTTCCTTCGTGGTGGGCGACAACAGCGAGTTCGCCTACGCCGCCGCTGTGGCCACTGCCCAACAACCCGGCAAGTTCAACCCTCTTTTCATCCACGGCAGTTCCGGCTTGGGCAAGACCCATCTCCTGCAGGCCATCGGCAATGCCATGCGCAAGGAAAATGATGAGGCGAGGGTGCTCTACGCAACCGGTGAAACCTTCACGAACAGCTATATCGATGCCCTGGCGATCAAGGGAGACGCCGTGCGGAACTTCCGCCGCAAATTCCGCAAGGCGGACGTATTGCTCATCGACGATGTGCAATTCCTGGCGCATAAAGGCAAGACACAGGAGGAATTCTTTTACACCTTCAACACCCTTTTTGAAAGCGGCAAGCAAATTGTGCTCACCGCTGACTGCCCGGCGGCGGACATCATCGACTTCGAGGAACGCCTCAAATCCCGCTTCGAACAGGGTCTTTCCGTCGCCCTGCGCGCACCGTCGTACGAGACGCGTATGGCCATTTTGCGTGCCAAGCGCTGTCGCAAACGCAGCGAATTGCTCAGCGATGAGGTGCTGGATTTCCTCGCAAAAAGCATCACCCGCTCCGTACGCCGACTGGAGGGCGCCCTCACTCGTCTGGCCACTTTCGCCTCCTTCTCTCACCGACGTCCCACCGTGCAAGAGGCGCGGTCGCAACTGCGCGAGTTCATGTATGAGGAGCCGGCTGCCCGGCTGGCCATTAAAGACATCCAGCAGTGCGTGGCAGATGAGTTCCACCTGCGCGTATCGGATCTGAATGGACGGCGGCGCACGGCAAACATTGCGCAGCCGCGGCAAATCGCCATGTTCCTGGCGCGCCAACACACCGCCTGTTCGCTGCAGGACATCGGCGCAGCTTTCGGGGGGCGTGACCACGGCACGGTCATTCACGCTTCGCGCACCATCGAACAACGCCTGACAGATCAGCCGGAGCTGCGTGAGTCGGTCGGCCGCATCATGGCAGCCTTGGGCATTTGACCCTCACCATCGTAACTATGGAGGCACACGCCAAGAAATCCCGCGCTGCGTGGTCGTCGGTTCTCTGGAGCATGGTGCTCACGGTGCTCAAGTTCGTGGTAGGCATCGTTACCGGTTCGCTGGGCATCCTCTCCGAGGCTCTGCACAGCATGCTCGATCTGCTCGCCGCGCTCGGCACACTTTTCGCGGTGAAAGTGGCAGCCCGCCCGGCCGACGAGGACCATCCGTACGGCCACGGCAAGGTGGAAAACTTGATGGCCTTGGCAGAAACGCTGCTGCTGCTCGGCACGGCCATCTGGGTCATACGTGAAGCCGTCCATCGCCTCATGAGCGACGACCCGAATGCGTTGCGCGTGGATATTTCGCTCTGGGCCTTTCTGGTGATTATCATCTCCCTTGTGGTGGATATCAACCGCTCGGCCATGTTGCGTCGCACCGCCCGCGAGACGAACAGCGCCGCGCTGGCTGCTGATGCCGCCCACTTTTCCAGCGATATTTGGAGCAGTGCGGCTGTGCTGGTGGGCATTACGGGCGCCGCTCTCTCCGAGCAGGTCACGCCGGACTCGCCTCTGCATTGGCTGCTCACCCGAGCAGACGTTTTCTCCTCGCTCGTGGTGTCCGTCATCATCCTGCATATATGCAAGGTTCTCGGCACCCAGGCCATCAACAACCTCATGGATCGCACGGACGAGGCGCTCTACACGCAGATCACCTCTCTCATGGCGGAGCAGATGCCGGCGTACCCTCTGCGACACCTGCGCGCCCGCTCCGTGGGCAACACCACTTACATCGAAATGGTCGTCGGCATGCCCCGCGAACTTCATATCGACACCGCACATGAAATTGCGGATGCCATCGAGGCGCTCGTGGAGCGTTCCCTGCCCGGTGCCGAAACGCTTGTCCACATGCAGCCGGAGGACACCGAGCCCGATTCTCCGGAGCAACTTATCCGCCAAATCGCCCTCACACACCGAATGGGGGTGCACTCTCTGCGCCTTTTGGAGGCTGACCAAGGGCTTCTCGTGTTCTCCGACCTGGAGCTACCGCCGGAGGCTACGCTGGAATCATGGGCCGTGCCGGTGCAGGCTTTCCGCACCGAGGTAGCGCGCCGTCTGAAGGCTGTAGCCGTCTTTGTACACATTGAGCCGAACATGCGCGCGCTTCCACATTTTGAGCAACCCATCCCCGCCGACTGGGAGCAGCTCGTGCGCCGAACCATGGAAAAGCTCAACGCCCCGGCTCCTTCCGCCGTCCACCTCTACACCCGTGACTCACAGCGCGTTTGCTTCGTCTGTATCCCGGGAAACCCCGCTCTCTCCGTCGCCCAGAGTCACGAACTGCTCACGCGCCTCACGGAAGAGCTCACTGCCGCCCTTCCCCGCATCGCGCGCATTTTCGTGGTGTACGACTAAATGCCCTTCACGCCAACCGCATTTAGAGGAGGGGAGTCTCTCCCGCCGCTTTCTAATCGTGCCCGCGCGTTGTTTTAGACACCACCTCCGCCTGCGCTTCGCATCTTCGCGAGCCGGAGGCTCGCCAAATTTCTAAATCGTAAATCGTAAATGAATTAATTCCTAATGTGTCGTGTTCTCTGAGGATACCTCGGAGGGTTGAATGGGTGACTTTTCCAGCGCGTGCCAAGCCCAGACGATGTATGCAAGGACGAAGGGGATCAGCAGAGAAACGGCACTCATGACCTGCAGAGTGTACGGGCTGGAGCAGCTATTGGCCAGGGTGAGCGAGGAAGCAGGATTGGCGAGCGAGGGATAGTAGATGCCGCCGTTCCACCCCGCAGGGAGCAGCAGCGCCACCACCGTAATCACCGTACCGAGTCCCGCGCTCCAAATGCCACAACGACTCGCCGGTTTTATCAACGGTGTCAGCAGCCCCACCAGCACCAGCACCACTCCCGCCAGCAAGGCCACGAGCACGGCCGGCATATCCAGCAACGCATGCAGGTAGCGACATGGCACCTCCTGCACCCCCGCGCCTGCCTCCGGCACAGAAACTACCGCCAATCCGGCGCTCGTGAGCCAAAACCAGGCAAAGCTCAGGAAAAAGACGAGGAACAGGCCGATTTCCCACGGGAGCATACTGCGACTGCGGGCACGAATTTCGTCGTCCTCAATGCGGTTGAGAAAATACAAGTGCGCGAGACAGCGGGAGAGCATGAGCACCGCGAGCCCCAACAGGACATTGCGCACATCCAGCACCGCTTCCAACCCGTGCCAGGGAGTTGCCCAGCGGGAGATGACCGGCGGCTCGCCCGGCAGCACGATAGCCTGCTTATCAATAATGAACTCCGCACCGAAGAAGAGCGTACCCACGGCCGTGCCGACAAGCAAGGGACCGAGCAGCCCGTTCACCATGAGAAAGACGCGATAGGTTGTTGTGCCGAGCAGATTGGATTGCTTGAGCTGAAATTCGTACGACACCGCCTGGATGACGAAGCACAGAAGAATGAGCATCCATACCCAATACGCCCCTCCGAAACTCGTGGAATAAAAAAGCGGGAACGAGGCAAAAAAGGCGCCGCCAAAGGTCACCAACGTCGTGAAGGTGAGCTCCCACTTACGCCCCGTGGCGAGCAGGAGCAGGCGTCGCTGCTGCTCGGTATGGCCGAGAGCGTACACGAGCGTCTGCCCGCCCTGCACGAACATGAGCATCACGAAAAGACCGGCCAACAAGGACACGATCAACCACCAGTATTCTTGAAAAAATGTGTAAGTCATAGGTTGAGTCGGGGTGAGGGATTAAGCGCATTCTTTTTCGGGGCCGGCGGCAATGGCACGCAGCATAATACAGAGCTCGGCCACGAGGAGGACCGTAAAGAGCACCGCGAAAATCCAGAATGTTGTCTGCACCGAGCAAACAGAAAGCTTGGACACGGCCGCGCAGTTGGGCAGCAAATCCTGAATGGCCCACGGCTGGCGTCCCACCTCTGCCACGATCCAACCGGCTTCACTGGCTGCATACGCCAGCGGAATGCTCAGCAGGATCATGAGCAGCGCCGGCTTCCACGCCGCGATGCGCTTGCCGACCAGCAACAAGCCCGCGAAAAGCGCCAAGAAATATCCGCCCAAAATCACCATCACGCGGAAGGAGTAAAACGTGGCGGCTACGGGCGGCACCAGCTCTTCAGGCGTCTTGAGGTAGCCATAGCCAAAATAGGGGAAGTTCTCGCGCAGGATTTCTGTCTGCTCTCCATCCGTCCCGCGTTTGCAATCGCGCAGGGCGTCAATCGCCTTGCGTCCGAATGCCATTTTCTGCTCAGCAGAAGGAGCCTTCAAGCCGTCTTCACCCACATACCCGCCTTCCAGCAGATTCTTAATGCCGGGCACATAGCCATCCGGCGTATTCGTGGCGAGCATGGAGAGACCGCAGGGTATCTCAATCTTGAACAGGAACGGGTCCTCCTCAGGATGAGCCCAGTTGACCCCTGGCTTGAGGAGACCTACTCCCACCAGACCGACATGGGTGCCTCCTTCGTAAAGCCCCTCTGCCGCTGCAAGTTTCATGGGCTGGTGGCGGGCAATATCCACACCGCTTTGGTGACCCGTCGCCGCCGTGAGCAGCGCCGCAATCAAACCGAACAGGGAAGCCACGCGGATGCTGGCGTGCGCAAAATCCGTGTGTCTGCCGCGCAGCATGTACCACGCACTCACGCCCACCACGAATACCGCCCCCAGCACCCAGGATGAAGTGACCGTGTGCAGGAATTTGGTGATCGCCACGGGGGAGAGCGCCACGGCGGCAAAGCTCACCATCTCACTTCGCACTGTTTCGGGGTTGAACTCCATGCCTACCGGGTATTGCATCCATGAATTGGCGACGAGAATCCACCACGCCGAGAAAGTAGCCCCCAGCACGGTCATCCACGTGGAGAGCAAGTGCGTCTTTTTCCCCAGCTTATCCCACCCAAAAAACATGAGCGCGATGAACGTGGCCTCCAGGAAAAACGCCACGATGCCCTCCACGGCCAGCGGCGCACCGAAAATATCGCCCACAAACCAGCTGTAGTTGCTCCAATTGGTGCCGAACTCAAACTCGAGAATAATGCCGGTCGCCACGCCCATGGCGAAGTTGATGCCAAAAAGTTTCATCCAAAACCGCGTGGTGGCTTTCCAAAACTCTTTGCCCGTGCGCACATAGATGGCTTCCATGATGCACATGATTAGCCCTAGTCCAAGTGTAAGCGGCACGAAAATCCAGTGGTACATGGCCGTGAGCGCAAATTGCGCACGTGACCAGTCAATGAGAGAGGTATCGATGGGTTCCATGGTCAGTTTCGATTGGTTAATTCCTCCGCCACAGCACGGCTTTTTTGTTCATCCGTGCCCTGCAGATACGGTGTCATGAAGAACACCCGCAGCACCACAAAGATTATCACAAGCTTGAGCAGGATAATGCACCATAACGTGCGTCCCAACGTCATGCGCTGAAAGCCATCTCTGTAAAATTTGCAGATGCCACGTATGCTCATCGTCTCGCATTGTACCCTACTCCCCTGCTCCGGAGCAAGAAAAAAAGCGAGGACTCCATTTGCCACTGCTTCGCCAAATCCCCGCGCAACGCGCGCGAACTTCTCAATCGTACATCGTACGTCGTACATCGTACATGGGCAAACGCATTTTCAAATGCGTTTGCCCTTGACTTTACGCGGGGCGTGGTGTAACCTGTGCGCGCTTTGATCATCGAAGCGCAACATCCTCACTTAGCACATGGAAACGCTAAAAATTGAACGTGCCCTGTTGTCGGTATCGGATAAGACGGGGCTTGATACATTTGCGAAAGGCTTAGCCGATATGGGCGTGCAGCTTATCTCTACGGGTGGCACTTGTAAATATCTGCGCGAGCTGGGTTTGAAAGTTACTGAGATATCGGAATATACCGGAGCGCCGGAGCTTTTCGATGGACGCGTGAAAACCCTGCATCCCAAAGTTCACGGCGGGCTGCTGCAGCGCCGCGATCTCCCTGAGCACCAAAAGCAGGCCAAGGAGCACGACATCCCGACCATTGACCTTGTATGCGTCAACCTTTACCCCTTCGAACAGACTATCGCCAAAGACGGAGTCACTCTCGAGGAAGCTATTGAGAAAATTGACATCGGCGGACCATCGATGCTGCGCTCAGCCGCCAAAAACTACGCATCGGTCACTGTGGTGACGGATCCGGCAGACTACGAAGAAGTTCTCTCCGAGATGCGCTTCCACGTGGGGGGCACCACTCTCAAAACGCGTGAGAAACTCGCCATCAAGGTCTTTGTGCGCACCTCCGCCTACGATACCGCCATCTCCAACTACCTGGGTCACTTGGCGGCCGACAGCACCAAAACCAATTTCTCACTCACTCTTCCCTTCGCGCAAACCCTGCGCTACGGCGACAACCCTCACCAGCCCAGCGTGCTCTACGGCAGCTTCGAGAAGATTTTCCGCCAGTTGCAAGGCAAGGAGCTTTCCTACACCAACGTGCTGGATCTGGATGCCGCTGCCTCTCTCATCTCCAATTTCCGCCGCCCCACCGTCGGCATCCTCAAACACACCAATCCTTGCGGCGTCGGGCAGGACAATGATGATCTGGTGGCGGCCTGGAAACGTGCTTACCAAACGGACACGCAGGCGCCCTTCGGCGGAGTCATCGTCATGAACCGCCCGATGACGGAGGCGCTGGCGCGCATCGTTGCAGCCATCTTCACGGACGTCATCATTGCTCCGGATTACGAGCCGGAGGCCCGCGCTCTGCTGCAGAAGAAGAAGAATTGCCGCATCATGCGCATCGATATGGACGCCTGGAAGGAGTACTGCAAGGTTCCCATGATCCGCTCCGCTCCGGGGGGCATCATGACGATGAAACGCGATTCCGAAGTGATGGGGCTGGACGGTTTGGAGGGCAAGGTTGTCACCAAACGCGTGCCTACGGCCGATGAGATGGAGGCCATGCGCTTCGCTTGGCGCGTATGCAAGCAAGTGCATTCCAACGCCATCGTCTTCACCGATAAAGACGGAACCCTCGGCATCGGCGCCGGTCAGATGAGCCGCGTGGATTCCGCCAAAATTGCCGTCTGGAAAGCCGGACAGGCCGGTCTTTCCCTGAAGGGAAGCGTCATCGCCTCCGATGGGCTCTTCCCCTTTGCCGATGGTCTGCAGACGGCCATCGACGCCGGTGCCACCGCTTGCATCCAGCCCGGCGGCTCCATCCGTGACCAGGAGGTGATCGACGCAGCAGACGCTGCCGGCATCGCCATGGTCTTCACCGGCGCTCGTCATTTCCTGCATTAACTCTTTCTCTTACCATGGTGCATCTGGGTGTCAATATCGACCATGTGGCCACGCTGCGCCAAGCGCGCTATGCCGGAGAGCCGACAGCCGCCGTCCCCGAACCTTCCGTGCTCGATGCGGCACGTGCGGCGATGCAGGGCGGTGCTGATTCCATCACCCTGCACGTGCGCGAGGATCGCCGCCACATGCAGGAGGAGGATGCGCTTGCTGTGCGCCGCGAAATTCCCCTGCCTCTCAATCTGGAAATGGGCGCCACCGACGCCATGCTCGGCGTCGCCTCGCGCGTGCGCCCGAATTTCGTGTGCCTCGTGCCCGAACGCCGGCAGGAGCTTACCACCGAGGGCGGGCTGGATGTCGCCGCTCGCCGCTCGCCGCTGCGCAAACTTGTCGCGACCCTCGCGGAGCAAGGCGCACGCGTCAGCATGTTCATCGACCCGGATCCTGAACAAGTCCGTGCCTCCGCCGATATCGGCGCCCCCATGGTGGAGCTGCATACCGGTCGCTTCGCCAACACCGCCGGTCGGGAGCAGGACCAGGAACTGCAGAGACTCATTGCTGCCGCTTCCCTCGCCCATTCCCTTGGTCTGGAAGTGCACGTCGGGCACGGTATTCGTCTCTCGCACCTCCCGCTCATCGCTCGTATTCCCCATCTTACCGAGCTCAACATCGGTCACACTCTCATTGCCCGCGCCATCTTCGTGGGTCTCGCTCAAGCAGTTCGCGAGATGAAGGACGCGCTCAGCAAGATGTAGCCGGTTTCTCAGTTGCCAAAAAAAGGGGAGAGAAAGACACAGGGCAAACGCATTAGAAAATGCGTCTGACATTTACGAGCATCGTTTTACCCAACACCTCCGCTCCCGCTTCGCATCTTCGCGAGCCGGAGACTCGCCAAATTTCCAAATCGCACATCGTAAATCGTAAATAACCAACATCTTATGCTACATTACATGCCGATAACTGCGTGTTTTGATCGCTTTTTTCTAGGGACGGATATGGGACGGATGTGGAAAAATCTCTGTCGGGGTTCTTTTTTGCTTGCAAAACACCCCCAAAAAGGGATAGTATTGGATACCTGATCGGCACGGGGAGAATCGGTGCACCAATCGGGTGGTACTTCTACTATACGCTACAGCAATGAAACTGCATATTCCTACCTCTCTACGCAAGGCTTTACTCACCTGTATGGCCGCTGCCATGACTCCATCTTTTGCCGGGTTTGCTGCTTCCGGCTCATTCGTTGCGGGTTCCGCTGTTGTCATATCTCTGTGTGCGCAGCAAGCCGAGGCGGCTCTCACAACACGCAAGTCCCAGAAGAAAGAAGGGGGGGAAAACGTGACGTATTCCGGGCGCATTTTCACGATAGTTAACCCGACCGCTAACCAAGATCTTTCTACCGCCTCCTACAAATACGATAGCCAGCTTTTCCCCGAGCAGGCTTACCGAGGCTCAACGTTCACCGTAGTAGCCAACACGTTCTATTCTGTTACCAATGCTCCCAGCGAGCAAATGTTCTGGCATTCGTTTTATAGCGACGGTGAGTTCGGGCAAACCATACGGTTCACTGAATCATGCAACACGAGTCTTAATTGGACGGGCTTGTACGTGGGTGGTTTTATCGTCGAAAGTGGCGCTACGGCCAACATCACGGGCAATGGAGGTGGTCGCAACATCTTTCTTCAAGGGGCGACGGGCACCGAGTGCAACATCACCGCGCACGGTTCCATGACTTTCACCACGACAGATACGAGCTTCTATTTACGTTTTACCCAAGACGGCGTGATCCGCGTGGCGCGAGGTTCCTCCGTGATTTTGGATGGCTACCGTTTCGAGGTAGGAAATGGCAATACCCAAGCCAATGTCATCATCAAGGGGATTGACGGTTCGGCGGGCAGTGTCAGTGCCAACAACGTGATTTCCCTCGCAACCAACAGTTCTCTCACCGTGAGCGAGGGTGCAATGCTTACGACATCGAACGGTTCAGAGGGGGACGGCGTGCTGAAATTGGATGGCGGCACGTTGAACATACAGGCAACCAGAAGTGATCCTGAGGATCCCGAAAGCGAGCTCAATACTGTCTCGATCCAACGACTTCAGGTAGATGGTGGGAAGAGCGGCACCCTGGTCGGCAATAGCTACACCATCCAAAACGTGACACTCGGGACAGACGAGGAAGGGGCTACTCTCTCTGTCAATTCCGGCAGAGGACAGATCAATGGTCTGGGAGGCTCCGGAACTGTAGAAGTGAGCGGGTCCTTAACCCATCTGAGTGCGACCTCGGACGGTGAGCATCCCTTCACGGGTAGGGTCTCTGTGAGCGATGGCGCTACCCTCGAGCTGGGCGCTACCCTGGGCGAGGCCACGATTGAACTGGATGGCAGCTCGCGATTGAGTTTGAGCCAAGCAATTGAGAACAAGATTTTTGTAAGAGACGGCTTCATCGAAAATGCTTCCAATTTGCAGGGAGAGGTGACTCTGAGCATGCAGAGTGGCTCGATTGATCTGACGGGAATGGATGCGCAGTATCTTCATTTTGAGGAAAATGCCGGAAGCGTCTCCGGCTTGAGAAGAGGCTCCACGCTCACCTTCAATGAGAACGATAGCATCGTACTTGGGGCCGATAATGTGACGCGCGAAGGAGGCTCAGGTACTGATTTTGTGCGGTTTAACGGTTCCGGCTCCGTCAACTTTAGTGAGAACGGCAAACTCACCATCGACATTGACGCGGATGTTGCCAAGAACATGGACGGCAAATACGTACTCTGGATCAGCAATGGTTCCATCGATGGAGACACCATGCAAAAACTGATTGACAAGGGGTTGATCCAATTTGACGGACAGCTGGTGGACATGGTGTGTACACTGGAACGGCAGGGAAATACTGGATTCCGTCTCCTGATTGACGGCAATACGAAGGGTATATGGTACGCCAGTAATCGAAGTGATATTGAAAATTTTGACTGGGGCAAGGATTTATACGACCGAAAGTCATGGAAGGGCGTCTATGTGGACAAGGACATGGATGTAAGCCTGGAGGCTACAGCTGAGGAAAACCACATCGAAATTCCGCACCTGAAAGGAGATTCAGGGAAAACTCTTTCGCTGAAGAACACGGGGTCCGATTCTCTCACGGTTGAGCTGAGCAATGACGACTACGACAGTGGTAATTTGACCACCAGCGGCAACAGCGAAATGAAGGGAGAAATCGAGGTAGGAGACAATGTGCGGGTAGAAAAAACCGGTCCGAACAGGCTTACCATCGGAGGCAACATAAGGTCAAATGGGGAGCTGGCGCTGAAAGAAGGCAATCTCTTGCTGGAGGGCACCAGAAACTCCATCGGTATCTTATCAGAAGGAGACACAAATGCGCGGGCTGTCGTTGACGCCTCTCTCACCGTCAACGGTTCCCTCACACTTACCCAAAAAAGCACGCTGGAGAAGGGTACCATCATCAATGGCCGTGGCACGCTCTCCCTGGAACAGGGCCTGGAGCTCAAAGGGGCTAGTAGGCTGGAAGGTTCCTTAACCATCAATTTTAACAGCTCGGTCAGTGAACTTATTACCGGTAAGGAGGCGAGTGTGGGCAGCTTGTCCGGCAGCGGCACCCGTGGTTCTCTGTATTTGGGCGAGAAGGGGGAGAATCTTGCTGAGGGCGGGAATCTCACTATTTCGGGCGGTAAAACCGGCAGCTTCGGCGGTGCGTTGAACGGCGCCGGAACCATTTCCGTCACGGGTAATGCTGACCAGAAGTTTTCCGGCTCGGGTAATCAGGCCATTAACTTCCGTGTCGGCTCGCAGCCACAACCTGTTGACCCGGAGACGCCGGAGGACAATCCTTCCCCCAGAGCTGCCGGAGCTGATGCGGGTACACTCCGCCTGTCCGGAAAAGAAGCAAAGTACGGCAATGTGGAGGTTCTGGGTACCGGCAAGCTGGTGGTAGGACCTTCCGCAGAAAAGAACAGCAATGTCAAGGTCTCCGGGCTGACGCTTAAAAGCGGTTCCGGTTTGGAGTTGCTCATCGACAGCAATGACCTCATTGACAGAGATGTGAATAATCTCGCTGAACCCCTGCATGCCGATTCCCTCAGCGTGGAGAAGGGAGCGCGTCTCGAAGTTCAATTTGCAGAGCGTGGCACTTCTCTTCTGCCCGACGAAGACCTGAATGTCCGACTTCTTGAAGGATCTGTCGAGATTGTTAAGGCTGTCGAGGAGAGGGAAGGAGTCTATCAACCGGGAAATGTCTTTGCGGATTCTGACCTCAAACTGGATAGTGTCTTCAGGTTGTATTACAACGATCTGAAAGTCGAATTCCGAGACAATGGCGTTTACTTGTCCGGCACAGCAATTCACGGAAATCCTCTCACGCAGACGGCCAATACGGTCAACTCGAAGGCTGGCGCCACTCTTCTCTGGGGAGCCCGCGATGTCCTGCAATCGGAGTCTGCCGATCCCACCCTCGCAGGTGTCATGGATTACGTCATGCAGAACGTCAACAGCGCTCCGGCTGAGGTTAACCACCTGATGTCTGCTGTTGTTGGCAGTACGGTGACGGCTCTTGGCGCGGCCCAACGCGACAGCATGCGCCGCCAACTCTCCCGCATCCGCCAGCATTCCAACACGCTTGGCCTCACACCCGGTTACCAGTATGACGAAATGCCCTATTACCACACGTGGATAGAGGGCACCGGCTCGTACTCGCACCTGAGATCAGATGGTGACGCCAGTGGATACGAGCATGAAGCCTGGGGTGGCAGCTTCGGTATTGATGCTGACGTGACGGAGCATACCTCCTTGGGGATGTCTGTCACAGCCCTGTACGGTAATTTGGATGCCGAGGCGAACGACACCGCCACCGGCCACTTGGACAGCTACTACCTCTCCGGTATCATGCGCACTCAGGTCGGCCGATGGGGGCACACCTTTATCGTGGCCGGCGGTATTGACCGCGCCAAGCTGGATCGCACCGTCAGCTACCCCGCCGACACCTATGCAACCAAGGGTACTACCCACGGTTGGAGCTTGGGCGCCGTTTACGAAATCACCTACGACATTCCCATTGGGGAAGAACAAGATTCCCTCATCCAGCCGCTTGTCAATCTGAGCTACATACGCTCCTCCATGAAGGGCTACAACGAAAGCGGCCCCACTGCCATGAATTTGTGCGTTGATGACCAAGTGTGGGATACGGCTACGCTGGGTATCGGCGCTCGCTGGATTGGATCCTTGGCCGAAACGGTTCTGGAGCGTCGCGTTCAGGTGGAGCTCTCCGCCATGGTGTTGCAGGATATGGGTGACAGCCAAGGCAGTGCCGATATCTCTCTGCAAGCTGCCCCCGGCGCCCGCCAAACCATATATGGCGCTGAGTATGGTCGCACCGCTGTGCAAGCAGGCGTCGCCCTTCGCGTTCCTGTCTCCGACCAAGCTCTCTTCTACCTCAACACCGATGCGGAATTCCGCCAAGGCAACACGTCCTGGCAGGCCAGCGTTGGCGTGCGCTACGATTTCTGATCCCCCCGCGCGCCGGACTCTCATGCCCGGCGCGCTCACTTCCCAAATCGTGACTGTCAATTGGCGCCGCCAAGCGTCCGCCGTTTCTCCGCCGTCCTCCCGCCGCGTTCTGGCCACACCCGCGCACGGCTTCATGATTCCCTTCCCGCGCTTGCCTCGCAAAAATTCCCGCGCCGCAGGCGCGCTCACTTCTCAAATCGTAAATCGTAAATGTCTTTTCCTGCTTTTGTACGGACTGAATTCGTGTCAGTTTTCATTTTTATCTTGCGTTTTTCGTGAATAAGTTATAGATTGTGGTGTCACTTAACCACGAGTCGTCGAAGAGACGTCTCTACAAATCAAGACAACTGAAAAATGGGTCAACAGCATCGCAAAGTTACGAAGCGCCGCCGCCGCAGCGCCTACATCAAGCGCCAGAAAGAGCTGCGCAAGAACAGTCTCGCAACGGCTCCGCTTGCCAGGAAAATCCTACCTGCTACCGTGGTAGCTAACAGGGCAGAGGTGGTGACCGCCACCGTGGTGAGCGAACCACCGGCCAAGAAGGCCCCGGCTAAGAAAGCAACGGAACCAAAGGAAGCCGCCGAAAAGCCCAAGAAGGCTCCGGCCAAGAAGACCGCGGCTCCTAAGGCCACCGACGACACTGCTAAGAAAGCAAGTGCCAAGAAGGCATCCGCAGATGCCCCTGCCGAGGAAAAACCCAAGAAAGCTCCGGCTAAGAAAACCTCGACCAAAAAGGAGGCTGAAAAGGAGCCTGAAAAGAAAGCGGACGAATAAATCCGATCAACCAACTTTTACGGCGCGTCCGCTTCTGCGGGCGCGCCTTATTTTGCGCATGGAAATGAGGTGTAGCAAGACGGCGTTTGCCCTATGTGTGGGGGCGTTAGCATGCTTGGTGAATTGCGCACAGCGCGTCACTCCGGAGCATGTCGAAACGGGATTCGCCACATTGCCGGCCGAATTCTGCTACGCTGATGACGTGGTACCCCTGCTGCGCACCGATCTGAAATACGCCGGGAACGACAATTTTGTGGGGCGCCCTATCGCCGGATACGTGGGTAAACGTCCCATTCTGCGCCGCGATGCGGCGATGGCTCTGCGGCAAGCCGCGGCAGAGTTGCGCCCTCTCGGCTACGGTCTCATCATCTGGGATGCCTACCGTCCGGTTCGCGCCATGAGCGATTTCCGCGCATGGTCGCGCACGCCTGATGATTCCACCCGTACCTCTTTCTACCCCCGCACCACCAAGCAAGGCATCTACGCCTCTCATTACATCGGCGACATCTCGGAACATTCGTGGGGCATCGCTGTCGATATTTCTCTCTACCACCTTGCAAATGGTCAGCTCGTGGACATGGGCGGGCGACACGATCTGCTCGACCCCTCCTCTGCCACTGATTCGACAGAGGTCTCCCCTGCCCAGCGAGCCAACCGGCACCTGCTGCGCGATGCCATGCGACGCGCCGGTTTCGAAAATTACCCCAAAGAATGGTGGCATTATCGCTTGAGCAACTCCCGCCCTTGGTACAGCTACGATTTCTGCACCTAATTTTTTGCGCTCTTCGTATAATTTTGTGGAATGACTCCACAAAGTCAACGACACATCTCCTCACACTCAGGAGAAAACCTCTTGCCCCAGCGCATCAAAAAAAGAGCCACAGCCTCGCTGTGACTCCTTTTCTAGGGCTACAGGGACTCGAACCCCGAATAGCGGTGCCAGAAACCGATGTGTTGCCAATTACACCATAGCCCTGACGGATGCGCGGAGTATAGGAGAGTACGGGAAGAATGTCAAGGGGATTTTTCGAAAAGAGCAAAAAAATCACATTCGTCCCAATAAAATTCCCCAAGCCCATTCAATCCGTTTGCCACGCGTCATTTTTGCCGGGCGTAAAAAAGTTTGCTCAATGAGCAAATTTGTGTTGACATTATTTAAAAAATTTGATTCAATGACCTCGCGGGGGGAGGGCTTCGACCAAGGGGTGGGTGAAAATCCCGCCGCCCCCTTTTTTATTGCCCTCTTCTTGGGGCGTACGCATTCGGATGAAGAGGAAAAGCAGGGTGAGATGACTTTTTTCCGGACTCATTCAACCCCTTTCCTATGGATGAAAGAAGTAAGCCAGCAAGACGGCAAACTTCGCCTCGTTCGCGCGCAATACGCGGAAATTTCCCAAATCGTAAATCGTAAATCATAAACAACCAACGGCTTATGCTACGTGATGTACCGTTAATTACAATTGGGGGTCGTAATGCCTCAAAAGAAAAAGTCACCGAAGTCCGATGCCTCAAAATAAACGGTCACCCAAGAGCATAGCATTTT
>CANRJD010000031.1 GCA_947630815.1 uncultured Akkermansia sp.
ACCCCCCTCATGCACGCTGTCAGGAATACGAACGAAACGGAGGTTATCAAGCTGCTCCTCAGCCGAGGCGCCGACCCTAATGTCATCAACGATCACGGCGAAACCGCCTTGCATTTCGCCGCTGAGGACGCCGACCCGTACTTTCTGCGCACCCTCCTCGCGGCCGGGGCTGACCCCTGCCTCATCGACCCCGACTGCGGTGTCTCTGCCTTGGACGAAGCTGTGCGCAGCAACTCCCATACCTGCGTCCGACACCTCGTCAACGCCCTTCCCAATTCCCCCGCTGCTGCCAACATCCTCCGCGAATCTCTCGACATCGCCCGGCAAGAACACAATTCCCGCGCCGCCAAACTCATCGAGAACAAACTCGCCACGCTGGAGTAGCCCCTCCTACTTCAATAGCTTTTCCTCCAAAAGAACTCGCGCGCGGCGCGCGCAAATTTGGCAATCGTACATCGAAAATCGTACATCGTACATGGGCAGACTCCGTCTGCCACCGCCCCTTCTTCCGGCACATCCTCGCCACAGCAATCCCAAACCGCCGCATCCTCTTCTCCATCGTCACCTTATCCATATTTATAAAACGTTAATCATTAATCGTACATGGGCAGGCCCCGCCTGCCACCGGGCGCTGCCAAGCGCCAAACTCGCGGCGTCAGCCCGCCGAACTTTCCTAAATCGTACATCGAAGTTGACTCACCGCCGCCCCATCGGCCTGGTTGCTTCGGAGTCGCCCCACGACTCCTCACCCCTGCGGGGCAAAAGCTAATGCTTTTGGCCAAACTGGCTTACAGCCGTCGCCAGTTTTCACCCCTCCGGGGCAGCGCATCCACGCTGTCCATACGCACTTACGGCCGTCGTGCGTGTTGTACCTCGTACATAGGCAGACCCCGTCTGCCCCCGGGCGCCACCAAGCGCCCCCGCCCCTTTGTAACTACGCCCGCGCACGGCTTTATCACATTCCGCTCGCTCCTGCTTTGCCGTCCCGCGCAACGCGCGCAAGCTTTGCAAATCGTACATCGTACGTCGTACATCGTACATAGGCGCCGCTAGGTGCCACCGCCGCTTTCTCACCACGTCCGTACACGGCTCCATGAATACACGTCCGTACTTGCTCTGCATCCCCCCGCGACGCAGGTGCGCGAACTTTCCAAATCGTAAATCGTAAATCGTAAATGAATTATCGTAAATGTCTTCACCATTCCACGATATCCCGTCCTTGGGCGTCATCGAAGGTGCCGAGGAGGATGCGGATGATGTCGATGACCTGCCAGATAACGAAACCGCCACCCGTCAGAATCTGCAAAACACCTGAAATGATTTTCCCCGTGTAAATACGGTGCAACCCACCGCAACACGAGCAAAACAACAGACAAGCTAATATCAGCGTCACCGTCCGTGACCTAGGCGATACATTTTCTTCCATGTTCATAAGATGATTTTAGTTTAAAAGATTTCTCTCTGCTGCCGTGAGACTCGCCCCTTCCTATCACGCTCTTCGCCAAACTGCCGCAATGAGCCACACCACACCCGCCAGTCCACATGCAAGCACCGGCAAAAGCAACAGCAACTCCCACGGCAGCGGCGGCATCGGATCGACGATATGCCGCGGACAAACAGCATCCTTCACCCTCTCCACACACCTCTGCCACCACCCCCCGAGTCCTTGCCTCTGACGATTCATCTCCATGTTCGTTACTTAAATAATTTCCGTGAAAGAACCACCAGTCCGATCACACATGCGACGATGAGCCACGTCGGCACATCCGGCCATAAAGAATGCACCGACTCCGCAAAATCACGAAGCGAGGCTAGAACGTAGGTTTTCATAAACTCTAAAAGATTTCCACGAAAATCCCTCCAACTTATGCAGATCAGCAGTTGCCACAACGATTGAGTTGACTTTCGACACAGTTCCAACCACCTTATCCCTAACCTTCAAGCCTTTCTCGATAAGAGATGGGCCACTTCCCGGCTGTTGTGCGTCCGTTGCCGAACTCGCAACCGCAACTTCATCGTCTCCCGACTGTCGCGCGTCCGCAACAGGATTTGCAAGTGTACTGCTTCCTTGCTGCAGAATTTGCTCGTACGGCACCCAAGCCGGAGCCCCCTCATGCCACACATACGTCTTCGGAGTCACCAGTCCCTTAGCCGCCATATCTTGCAACTCCTCGAACCGATACGGCCCCTTCGCCTCCTCCCCCTGCTGCACATAATAAAGTTTCGCCGCCGTAGGATTCCCCTCAGGAACAACAGGCCGTGCGTCCGACTTCGGTTCACTCGGCAGATTCGCCAACGGCGTCCAGCTTTGCCCCCCGAGTGGGCATACCTGAACATCGAGCGGCAGTTGCCCATTTTGCACCATTGCATTGATGGTGGCTAATGTGAACGGTCCGGCAGGTCCGTTGCTGGTATTCACATAATAGAGTTGTTGTCCATTCGGCATAACGTAAAATTGTCGACTGTTTAGGGAGAAATTACCGATCCCTCATGGTTGATTGCATGAGCTTGGTTTGTTGAATAGGCTTCGCTGTCTGAAATTTGATGCCCATTTATTTCTTGCTCTTTCCGCCATCCCCTCCAAGGCTGTTCTCTCTTCAGCCTAGTACGGAATGGCGTTGTTTCGATAACTCCCCCCTACTCCCCCAACACTCTACATCATTCTAACCGTAATCTCAAGCATAAAATATCTCTTTTCCTGTAATTATCTTTATTTTTCCCCTTTTCCATCCACCTGCCCACCGAGGAGTCTTCCGCGCTACTTGCGTATAACCGTATGCAAGCCTCCATGAAAGGCACGACAATGGTCGCAAAAAGCTACCTTACTATCATTGCTAACGTCGTCCATGGTGCATGGTCTGCGTTTGCCAGGACAAACCCATTTGAGAGAAGTTCATCAACGGAGGAAATACTCTCGATGACCGATATCATTGCTTATACGTATCAAAAATCGTGACAAGCAGCAATCATCATGATGATGCCTCTAAAGGAATCTCTGCATACGTTGAGTCAAAAAAAATCTGCACAATGCGCACATTATTAATAAATCGTACATAGGCGCCGCCAAGCGCCCCCGCCCCTTTGTAACTACGCCCGCGCACAGTTCCAAAATTCCGCTTCGCATTCGCTCCGCCTCCTCCACGCAGCGCGCGCAAGCTTTGCAAATCGTACATCGTACATCGTACATAGGCAGGCTCCGTCTGCCTCCGTCGTACATGAGCAACCGCATTTTCTAATGCGGTTGCTCTAGTGCCAAGCTTTAGCATTGGCGCCCCACTCGTTGGTTCCGGGACTGCTGTCGATGAGGCCGAGGATGATGCTTGGCAAGAAAAAGAGGATGAGGTTCAACGGCACGATAAGCAGCAGCCACAAGCCGCTTTTCCCAATGTCATGCAGCCTCCGCACGGTTACTCCCATTCCCCACACGAAAAAGAAGAGCAGAGCAAACAGGACAGCAAACCCCATGGCGGTATCCGTAGCGTTTGCATCCCCCTGTAACTGCACAAGCCCCAACAGAAAGATAACCGCAACCGGTATCAAGGTCATTCCCCAATACGTCTTACGCGTAAGCCGCCCGCTGAACGATGGATGCCATGCGAACCAAGGCAGAGAGATGCGGACGGCGTGTTCGTTCGAAGATTTCGCCACGAGCGGGATACGGCGTGAGCCACCACAGACGTCGCAATGCGCCCACTTTTCCTCGGCTCCCGGGACGCAGCACTCCGTACAAGGCATGAAGCCCGAAGGCAGCGCAGCAAGAGCCATGGACCGCACCGGATCCGCCTCCGGATTGTCCACCGGGGAATGCGGTTGAGGAGCGTCTTCTTTTTCTTTGATCTCTTGCCCCGCTCCTCGAGAGAATCCCAAAATCAGCGCAGGCAAAAAGAAAAAGAAGTTGAGCGGCACGAGATAAAGCGTGTGTTTTCCGCTTTTCCCCATGTCGTGCAAACGGCGCGTCATCATGGAACATAGCAATGGCAGAAACCAGATCAGAAGAGCGATGAACTCAAAAGAGAGAAACCCTTGAAGAGAACTTTTCTCATCGAGGATTTCAAATGTCAAAATACCGAGTCCGATGAGGCAGCCGCTTACGGTCAGCAACAGCGTCCAGTATCGACGACGATTCATCGTTCCGTCAAAATGAATGGAGAGGCGTCGCAGCAGCGGCTCCACCCAAGTCTCTCTGCTGAATTGAGCAACACGATAATCCCCATTGAGGGCACGCGTTTCCCGCATCTGCATATACCCCACGCGCACCAGCCGCCACAAGACACCACAACCAAACAGGTAGAGTACAGGATCCAAGAAGACGGGCACCTTGTTATGGATGGCGTGACATGCGACTGCGATCCAGGCAATTCTCCAAAACCTCCACGAAAGGAGATTACGCCACAAGAACATGCTGCGGCGCACCTCACCGTGCTTCCGTTCCCAATGCACTTGGGCCATAGCAAAAGCTCCGGCCGTTATACCCGTCCAAATGACATGCCCCGGAGAGGCAACAATTGCTCTCATAATGGCGTTCCACAGCATCGCCCCCACACCTCCTTTCTTCAAGGCATCCGGAAGGTACCCTATCCACGTCTCCAAATAACCGAAGGCAGCGCCCACGGCACAACCCAGCAACACAGCGCGTAGCACACGATTCATCCGTATGCGCATCATCGCCGCCAGAACCAGCGCCGTAACCAGCTTGGCCGGTTCCTCCACAAACCCCGCTAACCACGCATGATCCTGCACATTCGTCCCTCCCAACAAACTAGATGCCCATGTGTTGAGAGAACCGGAAACCGGCAGAGCAATAATCACCACGCCAATGAGCGCCCGCACGATCGCCATCGTGGACAAATCACGCCGGGTGTTGAGTTCATACGCCATCACCAGCACAGCGAGAGGCGTCACCAATGCGGCAACAGCCATGAAAAGATGCACACCCAACACTGGGTCCCACGTGGAAATGCTCATGAAGGCAAGGACGGAGAGGACGATTCCCCAGAGCAGAATGCGAGTATAGAGCCATGGTTTCGGGGAGGATATATTGACACGCGGCAAGGGCAAACCTCCCGGCTCCGTCTCCGCGCAAAACACTTCACGCAACTCGGTCCACGTGTGTTTTCTCCACACTTGGGAGAAAAAGCCCTTCCACTCCACTCCGGAATCCTGGACGCCTGAAAGGAGACTCACCACGCGCCCCACCACTGCGCGGAAATCAAACACAGAGCGGTAAAAACGCCAACCTGTCATCCTTTCCTTCCAAAAAAGCGTCTCCTCCGGCAGTGCCCCGGCGTGGTGCTTTTGCTTAAGCAACTCCGCATCCACGGGGCCACAGATTTCCTCCCCTACCCTGTAATAATACTTTCCAACTCTTTCTTTGTCTGTCTCTATTTTTCTATTCATTGCGATTATTTATCTCTCTAATGAAACAGATTGTATATACTTTCATTCTACCGCAATCCAAGAAAGCTGTCAATTTTTCAAATCTTGTATCCAACATCGCACATAAGCGCCATCGTTATCCTTCGTAAATCATAAATACTCAAGCGGCATCGAACCCACTATATACCGAAAGCATTCTTTACCTTCTCCACCCGCTGGTGCCACCAGCCCCTGAATCCTCGGTGTTGTCTGTCCGTTTCCATACTGATTGCTGAAATAATTTCACGAAAGGAGCACCCATCCGCATGTCGTTGATAAGACATGGCTACAAAAACTTAATGACTCCCATAACCGGCGCATAACCATCACATTCTACAACAAAATATTCAAATGGAACCAGACTTGTCCAATCAGAAAATTCCATCCACCCGACAGAGACCGGCCCTTGATATTCCCCCAACTGAGGAATGCGGGCGGTAGCCCCGGAACCCTTCGTTATGACGATATTGGAGAGCGTGCCTTCGAGACATCTTAGCTGGAGAATATTTCCACCAAATACGCCTCTCTTCCAGGTCATCATGAGCGGCATGAGCGGAGGACGGAAAATATTGAGTCCTTGCACCGTATCCAAATCCATTTCAGAATAGCGATTTCCTTTGCTGACACGCACATAAAGATTTTCACCATATCGAATATTATCAAGATCAGCCGCTTCTAGCGATATCTCTCCCTGGGGAGGGATCGGATCCAAATTAAATGTTTTGTCCAGCTTCGCATCTGCACTGCATAAGCGAATTGTTGCCCCTTCCAATTTCTCATCGCTCGTATTTTTTACAATAATGACAGGCTCACCGAAACAAATGCTTTCCCCGTTTTTCAATTTCTCTTCAGCAACCTCCCATCTATATACAACCCAGCCACCAGCAAAGGGAGGAGCAGCTATTTCAATTTTCACTCCAAGATCGTTACCACGTCTCATTGCAGAGACTCCCAAAGCACACGCTTCCCAAAACACTTGCCTAGCTTTGTCAATATCCTCATGAAGAAGTGCAGTTATCATCCACATAAGATCACACAAAAAAGAACATCCTGGTGCAATCTTCAAACCGCGTTTCAGAGTTTCCTGCGCTTCTTTGTAATGTTCTTGGGAGGTTTGCACAATCGCTTTTGCATAGAAACTTAGGATATCACCTTCCGCACAGCCAGCCTCGATAACTTCATGTGATTCCAACTTTGCGAGAGTACTTTCTTCAGCCATTCACAGAAGAAACAAAGCGAGGAGTCCATGGCGCTGAGGCCTGTCTGAGATCTCTCTATTCCTTTGCGCAACCTTTCCGACAGCGTACAAATCTACCTCCTTCTTACTCATCATGCTGGCCAAGAGAGCTTCAAATCGAAGGGATTCATCGACCCCTGGCAGAGGATCGGAGCAGTGCTTGATCACTGTATCGTTGCATGATTCTCCCTTGTCGGGATCCATGGCTACGCCTTTGCCAGACTTATAAGCATCTGCCATCAAATAATATGCCGGGTAAAAGTTTTTGTTGGCAAGATCTGAGGCAATTTGAAAGGCTTCATCGAAGTCGCGGGCAGTGCCATCTCCACTGGTCAAGCAAATGGCGAGCATGTACCCTGCATTGAGGTCACCCGTTTCGTAGCCCTCGCGGAAGTATTGCACGGCACGTTGAGGCTCCCGTTCCACTCCGATGCCATAAAGGAGTTTCACTCCCTTCCTATAGAGGGAGTCATCAGAGAGAGTCGGTATGACAGAGGAAGGGGTAACCTCTCGTTGCAAAGCGAAGGGCTCCGCCTGTTGTTGACTGTTCGTTTCCATACTTGTTATTTAAATGATTTCGTGAAACAATCACCAATTCGATCGGACACGCCATGCAGAGACATATCCGAGAAAGAGGTCGCCGCTTTGAGCCCCTCGGCTGTGTAGCGCCGGCGGAGTTCACCCGTGCAAGTTCGTATCAGGCACATCGACTTCCTCATCGATTTCATCGATGATTGTTTAACGTCATCATGTTTTTCATCGTTTTTTAACTTATTATGCAGCGCGAGTTTTATTTGAAGACTCGCGTCCGACTACATCAACACTTTAATTCTCGATTTCCACAAAACGTGATCCACTTTACTTTAGCTCTCTCCTTTCTTTTTTAAAACATGGCACATAACAATAATCGATGTTACCAAAGAGATACCCCCAAACGCGAAGAGGATAAATTCCACGACCTTAGGATTCTCCCATGTATCTTCCCCTCTACCATTCAACAAGGCCATGGCGTAAACGATGGAAGCTAACCCCATAATCCCTATCGTGATTGCGTTCTTTAGGGAACCTTTAAATAAGAATTGTGCCCCTAACGCTATCATGATAATGGGAAGAATTGTATCTGGCTCATTCCACAACTTATACCACCAACTTTTCCCCCAGTCATACCACAATTTCAAGCCCCAAATGATCAAACCAGATCCAATAATTCCGGATGTAATCCTCCACATGATATTTCTTTTGCTAGTTTCTGACTTTATGATCTCTTTCATTGTTTTTTTGTTGTTATATGGTTATGTATTTCATTTAAATACTCGCACTCAATCGCGCATTAATAGCTGAGGAGATATCCGGCGCTATGGAGCCGGGAATACTCTCCACCAGACTGCGCACGAGTCGGTCGAGCTCCTGCGAAGAAGGAAAGTGCCAGTGCGGGCGTTCGTGCGGAGTGGCAGGAGAAGCATCTCCACCCACGGCGCGTATCAAAAAGCGACGTACGTACATGCCCAAGGTTGCGCTGAGCGCCACAGCGCCCAACGCGGGCAGCAAGCCACCTCCTAAGCCGAGCGCGGTAAGCCCCGCGCCCGCCAACGCTACGGAACCGGCCGTGCCTGCGCCCACCAGCAATCCCTGCTGTAGGGCGGGGTCACCCGCGCGCTGCACCTTGCACGCCATAGCCAGAGCTACCACTGCGGCGCACAGACCGATCGGGTTCGCCGAGAGGACGCCTGCCAAGCCACCGGCGGAGGCCAGTTCCGCCAACTGCCGCACATCCGCCTGCCGACAGCCCATCACCACCGCCGCGCTGGAAAGAACACCTGCAAACAACTCAAGGCCATTGATTTGAAGCAAGTCTCCCAACCAATGCTTTGGTATGAATAGATGCTCCTGGAGCCAGCTGCTCGCGCTCGCGTAGCCTGCCGGATCCAGTGAAATCACCGGCAATCCCGATACAGAAAACAAATCTTTGCCCAAGTGCCCCGCTGTGCCCATCAGCTCCTGCCATAGCGTATCATCCGGCAAGGCGCGGGCGGATGCCTCAAACGCGCCGAAAATGTCGTGCTGACCATCCAGCAAGTGGTGCAGCTGCGAACCGCCTACATGCGTGCTCAGGTACACGCTGTCGATAGCTTTGTCATACGCCGTGGTGTTGGCGGTGTTAATCCACTCCGCCAACTGCTGCGCCACGCCGTGCCCGGCCGCTCCTCCCAAAGCGGCATCCCCCAGCATACCGCCGGTAAAAAGTGTTTGTCGCCCGGGCGAACGCATTAAAGAACCCTCCTGCATACGTTGATAATTCGATAAATCTGCGCAACAAGCACATTATTAACAAATCGTACATCGTACATCGTAAATCGTACATGGCAAACGCATTTTCTAATGCGTTTGCCCTGGCGGTCATCATGATGATGGCTCCAAAGGAATTTCAGCATACATTAATGATCCGAAAAAATCTGCGCAACAAGCACATTATTAATAAATCGTACATCGTACATCGTAAATCGTACATGGCAAACGCATTTTCTAATGCGTTTGCCCTGGCCCCATGGATACCTCTGTTTGTCCGTTATCGTTTTCCTTCGGTTGCTCCCCAGCGGGTTGCTCAGGCCTTGCAGCAGGAACACCATCCCCATTTGTCGCAGGTGGCGCCTCGCCGACTCCACTCGGCTGGGCGGCAGGCGCTGTCTCCACCGCAGGGATCTCCCGTTGCACAGCACGCGGCTGTCCTATCGGTTCAGTTTTTTTTTGCGGTTCATCGCTCCCGCAACCATGCAGAAGAAGCCCCAGCACACCCACCAAAATGACCCCAATGCACACCGCTTCGACGGGATGATTATTACACCATTCCTTGCAAACCCTGGCCTTATCAACTAGCACCTTCTTAATCCGCTCAATGTCCGATTCTGCTGCTTTCGGCCTCAGAAGAGCCTCCGGCACATCGTTCCACAGACATATATCAGGACTCTCCTGCTCCCATTGTCCACCAAAATGATCCGACAGGATAATGCGCAGCCCCGGATTCGAACGCAGTGTATGCTCCCTTAATTCAGCAATAACCTTCTCCACACCCTCATCTGCCCTATGGCAGTATTTTCCCTTTGTGAAGAAATTCCCGTTATCCTTTTCCACCGGGTGACTCGCTGCAAGTTTCTCCAAGCGATCCACAGACTCTGCTGCAGCGGTAAAAAGGTTTTTCCTCTCTCGCAAATAAGCAATCGTGAGAGACCGCGCTTCAGCCTCACTCAGCTGTTCAACTACCACAGCATTTCCCGCATCATCCTTCGCTGCTAAAAAATATTCGCCGCCCAAGTGGGTGTATTCCACAAGCAAGCGATACCTTTCGCCAGCAATATTTGGAAGTCTATTCGACAGTTCCCTATTCCTTTTGGAGGTATTAGCGGTCCACTGACCCTGATTGCAATAATATATTTTCATATTTAAATTTCACGGTTTGAGTGTTGTTAAGCGATCAATTTCTGACAAAACATCCGGGGTATGAGTCGTCGTTGCTAATTTGCGACCGGTATCTCCTGCCACGCTCGAGAGCGCACGTGCGATTTTTCCGTATTTCCCGGGAATCATACCCGACAAAAGCGCGGCAAACCGCATCACTTGCCCCGATACCTGTCCCGATTCCTTCTCTCCGACGCAGCAATAGCGGCAAAAATGCTCGCAATTATTGGTTACAAGGTTGTATTTACCCCATGCGTCCGCATGGAAAAATACCCACACAGCTCGGTTGCGGGTTAGCAAACGTTTCCGCGCCCCGCTCTCCCGGTACGCCGCCTGCCAGCCCGTGGATTTACTACTCTTCCAACTCATGAAGTTTTGCAGGCTGTCCGCTTTAATGCGGCTCTCTCTGCTCTCCATGCGGCAGGTGGAGAAGTGAATAACCCAATCGCCCTCGATAAGAATACCATGGTGAGCGAAGTCTGGTATAAGAACATCCGGCACACACGCATCGATGGCGCTCCCACTGCCCTCAAGAGGTATCCCAAGCCATTCCACCACCTCGGAAGGGCGAAGCTCCAAATCCGTTACCCAGTGACGCCCTGCGGCGGGTGCCTTCTCCTCAAGCAAAGTCTCCATGCTCTCTCCCCACACGCATTCAGCCACGAAGTCATCCCCGGGAAAACTCCGTAGCCCCTCCGGTGCCTCGCCAAGCCTGCCACGCGCTCTTTCGTACACTGCGATCGGCTCTTGTTTATTCAGCAGCTCCGGCGCGATGACGTAAAGCTCTTGCCCGGGACACAGGAACTCCGCCACGCTCATTTCCACGATGCGGAAGCGGGCCGTCTCCGGGGTGGAACCAGTGCAGTGTTGGCAGAGTACCTTCCCGGTTTCTCCGGCAATACCGAAGCGCATTTCCACCGGCAAGCCGTTCCGGCGCAGTTTTTCCTCTTGCGCCAAAGCTACCACTACCTGACCGCAGCTCAACCCCGCCGCGCTTACCTTGCGCGGCGGCCTCGCTGCCTGCTCTCGTAAAAACAACCCAATCATGCTCTGCCTCTCCGTCTTTTATCTCTTTCCGAACTTCTCCGATATCTCATCATCCAGATCCTGACACCGTTCGAGCAAATCCGGGATGGTCTTCTTGACCATCGGTTCAAGCGCCTCCATCACCCGTTTCTTCTCACTGTCCGCCATCCTGCTATTTGCCTCCGCCCGCTTTTTCTCCTCATCCAAAGCCTTCCTCACATCACCGGCAGTATTCTTCAATGCCATAACATAGTCGTTCAGGACTTTCCAATGATGTCCATTCTTTAAAATTTGCGTGAAATGCTGTTTCGCTGCATCGATAAACGTATCACCCGTATTCTGCAGCAATTCTTCAACTTTTTCGCGTGCCCGATCTTCATCTGTTTCCCCCCAGTGAAGAGGATTAATGATATTATTAAAATATGATATATTGATATCCTCGAGACCGGAAATGTCATCCAAAATAATTGGGAGCTTTTTCAACTCTTTAACGATATCCTGTTGTTCCTCCCTTTCTTGCGCGTCCTCAAAGAAATCGAAACCTGGCAAACTTTTGGAATATTCCTGATACTTGTCGCCCCACTTTTTCAATACCTTCTTGACTTCACCATAACTGGTCTGCTTCGGAAGTTCCTTGACAACTTTCTCATCCCGCAGTTGGGCAAGAAGTGATACCATATGTTCCTTGATTTGATCACGAATTCGACCAATAATGATCCCCCTATCCTTTTCAGGATCACACTGATGAACAAGACCAACCAACATACGTGTCAGTTCCTGCTTCAATTCTTCTACTCTATTCCCATAGTAACTTTCAATTTGCTCCTTCAACCAAGCGTCTAGTGCGGTCTGGAATTTACCTGCTGAATCATCAATTTCATCTGTACATTTGTTGACATCCAATTGAAGTTTTTCCAGAAGTCCCTCCTTTTCACCGAGTTCCTTTTTACGTTGTTCGACACTCTGATCAAGTTCCTTTATTCTACCCTCTGCTTTTTCTTTCGCGCGATCAAGCAACTTGCTAACTTTTTTCGTCCCTTGACCTTGAAGAAGAGCGTGCGCTTTTCTTAATGGGATTGTTGTTTGTATTAGATCGATAAAATCCTGCACTTGGCTCTCTTTCAATGTTTCCTGCCATTTTATACGATTGTTCTCATCTTTATACTTATCAATTTCCTGATCAAGAAACAGATCAACAAACTTCCGTATCTTCTTCTCTAGGTACTCCTCACAACTTAGCTTTTTTCCCGTAGGTCCATACTCGCTCTCTATGCTCTGCTCGATTGCCTCACGCGTGTATTCTTCGAGGGCATTATACTGATTCAAGCCATATTCCAAGCTCCGTAAAGCCAAGGCTGTTTGATAGTCACGAATCTCAGGTTTCTCAAATCCAATACTTTCGATCTTTTTTATACAATCCACCTTTACGTTATTCATCCAATCATTGAGAGCTCTTCCTTTGACATTTGCACCGAAAAATAATCTATCATCCCCTCCTAGCGACTCTCTACACTGAACTAATAGTTTCACACATTCTTGGCTTAAAGTGTTCTCCCCCTTAATCCCGAAAAGAATAGCGTCCGTGTTTTCCATACAATTAGTTGCGATCTCCGTATCGTACGCATTAGCAAAAAGTCCCGGACAATCCTCCACATCAATCCTTCCCTTTTTCAAGCCCTCAGAGTCCACATAATAATGCAAATTCTTGCAAAAGGCAAAGGCGACTTCCTCTTCGGTGAATACCTTATCCAAAGGCCTGCCGCCCTTTTCAACCTCATCATTGTAGCGTACTTCATACTTACGTGGATACGAGGCATAACAACGCGCACGTTCCACTTCATTAATGCGTTCTTGCTTATCCATTTCGATGCGATCCTTGAATGCATCATAGAAATGAATGAGAATCAACGCATGTCGGAAGAGAGCTCTCTCCTCGGGCTTCTCCAGTTTGATATTCTGTGATGACTTATGGGTCAATTTTTCAAGGAGATATTGTTCAACCTTGTCTCGACACTTCTTTTTGTCCAGATCAAACTCCTCTGGCTTAAATTGACCGTCTTTAGAAACAATATGGTATGAATCCAGTACACCGACAATATCTTTTTTGTTGCGCCATGTAACCTCGGCATAATCCTCCTTTTCCCCGGCAGGCAATGCCGAGGCAACCACCCGACAGGCGCTCGTGGGAATGCCACCTGTTCCGAGCCCGGTCGGAGAAAGCTCCTTACCGCCGCACAAATAATTAAACATCGTGGACTTGCCACTTTGGAATTCACCAACGAGCGTCAGCGTCATTCTGTCACTTTCGACTTTTTTGATATCCAATTGGCTTTTGCTGGCGTCCATCTTACATTCTTTATGCACAGCATCAAGAACGCCTTGAGTTTCCTTCATTAGAGCGACTACGTTGTCTTTCAATCTAATGTATTCATTTTGAGCGGTGGTAGTGTTTACTTTCATGGTAGGTAATAGCATTTTTGTGAAAAAAATTAAAGAGAAGCGATGAGATGTTGAATCGTATCAGCCGTGTGGAGGAGTTTCTGCTTTTGGGATGGCGAAAGGCGGACAGCTTGCGCCTTTTCCAGAGCGTTTTCGATTTCCGGCAACACCGAAGCGCATTTCCACCGGCAAGCCGTTCCGGCGCAGTTTTTCCTCCTGCACCAAAGCTACCACTACCTGCCCGCAGCTCAACTCCGCCGCGCTCACCTTGCGCGGCGGCCTCGACGCCTGCTCTCGTAAAAACAACCCGATCATGCTCTGCCTCTCCGCCTTTTATTTCTCTTCGAATTTCTCCAATATCTCATCATCAAGATCCTGACACCGTTCGAGCAAATCCGGGATGGTCTTCTTGATCATCGGTTCAAGCACTCCCCTCACCCGCTGCTTCTCACTGGCCGCCGCCTTACTATCCTCCTCCGCCCGCTTCTTCTCCTCATTCAAGGCTTCTCTCACATGATCAGCGGTATTCTTCAATGCCATAACATAGTCGTTCAGGGTTCTCCAATATTGTCCATTCTTTAAAATTTGCGTGAAGTGCTGCTTCGCCGTATCGATAATCGTTTCACTCGTATTTTCCAGCAGCTCTTGAACTTTTGCACGTGCCCGGTCTTTATCTGTCTCGAACCAGTGGAGAGGATTAAGGATGTTGTTAAAATATGATATATTAATTTCCTCAAGACCAGAGATATCATCTATAATAATCGGAAGTTTCTTCAACTCTTCAACGATATCCTGTTGTTCTTCCCTTTCCTGCGCGTCCTCAAAGGAATCAAAGCCTGGTAAACTTTTGGAATATTCCTGATACACCTTGCCCCACTTTCTCAACATCTCCCTCTCTTCACGATAACTGGGCAGTCCTGGAAGACCCTTGACGACTTCCTTATCTCTCAGTTGGGCAAGAAGTGATACCATATGTTCCTTGATTTGATCACGTATACAACCCATAATGAATCCTCTATCCTTTTCAGGATCATCATACTGATGAACGAGATCAACCAACATACGTGTCAGTTCCTGCTTCAATTCTTCTACTCTATTCCCATAGTAACTTTCAATTTGCTCCTTCAACCAAGCGTCTAGTGCGGTCTGAAATTTACCTGCTGAATCATCAATTTCATCCGTACATTTGCTGACAACTGATTGAAATTTCTCCAGAAGCTTCTTCTTTTCGTCAAGTTCTTTCCTACGTTGTTCGACTCCTTGTTCAAGTTCCTTCACTCTATTCTCGGCGCTTTTCTTCGCGCGTTCAAGCAATTTGCTGATTTCCTCCGTCCCTCGGTGACGAAGAAGGGCGTCCGCCTTTCTTCGTGGGATTGTTGTCTGTATTAGATCGATAAAATCCTGCACTCGGCTCTCTTTCAATGTTTCTTGCCATTTTATACGATTGTTCTCATCTATATACTTATCAATTCCTTGGTCAAGAAGGACATAAATAAACTTCCGTATCTTCTTCTCTAGGTACTCCTCACAACTTAGCTTTTTTCCCGTAGGTCCATACTCGCTCTCTATGCTCTGCTCAATCGCCTTACGCGTGTACCCTTCAAGGGCATTATACTGACTCAAGCCATATTCCAAGCTTCGTAAAGCCAAGGCAGCTTGATAATCATGAATCTCAGGTTTTTCAAATCCAATACCTTCGATCTTCTGCACACAATCCTCCTTTACGTTATTCACCCAATCATCGAAAGTTTTTCCTTTAACATTTGCTCCGAAAAATAATCTATCATTCGTCCCTAACTGCTGTTTACACACAGTTAATGCCTTCAAACATTGCTGGCTTAAAGTATTGTCCCCCTTAATCCCGAAGAGAATAGCATCCGTGTTTTTCATACAATTCTCCGCGACCTCCGTATCACACGTATTAGCAAAAAGTCCCGGACAATCCTCCACATCAATTCTTCCCTTTTTCAGATCCTCAGAGTCCACATAATAATGCAAATTCTTGCAAAAGGCAAAGGCAACCTCCTCTTTGGTGAATACTTTATCCAGAGGCTTACCTCCCTTCTCAACCTCACCACTGTAGCGCACTTCATACATATGAGGATACGAGGCATAACAACGCGCACGATCCACTTTATTAACGCGTTCTTGCTTGCCCATTTCGATGCGGTTCTTGAACGCATCATAGAAATGAACGAGAATCAACGCCTGCCGGAAGGGTGCTCTCTCCTCAGACTTCTCCAGTTCGATATTCTGTGACAGTTTATGGGTCAATTTTTCAAGGAGATATTGCTCAACTTTATCCCGACACTCCTTTTTGTCCAGGTCAAACTCCTCTGGCTTAAATTGACCGTCTTTAGAAACAATATGGTATGATTCCAGTACACCGACAATATCTTTTTTACTGCGCCATGTAACCTCGGCATAATCCTTCTTTTCCCCGGCGGGTAGTGCCGAGGCAACCACCCGACAGGCGCTCGTGTTCATGCCACCTGTTCCACGCCCGATCGGAGAAAGTTCCTTGCCGCCGCATAAATAATTAAACATCGTGGACTTGCCGCTTTGGAATTCACCAACGAGGGTCAGCGTCATTCTGTCACTTTCGACTTTCTTGATATCCAATTGACTTTTGTCGGCGTCCATCTTACATTCTTTATGCACAGCATCAAGAACGCCTTGAGTTTCCTTCATTAGTGCGACTACTTTGTCTTTCAAGTTGATGTAATCATTTTGAATTGTGGTGGTATTTGCTTTCATAGTAAGTAATGGTGATTTCATGAAATCAAAAATATTCTTAATGATCTGAAAGAACCTGTTTATGATCTGAAAGAACCTGTTTATTTTCACGGTAGTGGGTAATGGTAATTTTGTGAAAAAATTAAAGAGAAGCGATGAGATGTTGAATCGTATCAGCCGTGTTGAGGAGTTTCTGCTTTTGGGATGGCGAAAGGCGGACAGCTTGCGCCTTTTCCAGAGCGTTTTCGATTTCCGGGAAAAGTCCGGCGCTCTGCAAATTAGCCCGCAGTTGGCCGCACATGCGGTTGAATTGACTTTGCATCGAGACTTCAGTCTTTGTCGTCATTTCATCCACAGCTGCAGAGAACTCCGCAATAGCCCGACTGCGCACGACTTTACCCAGCATACGCATCGGCATCAGCTCACGCACTCTTGGGATTTTATCCCCGACAAAACGGACAATCATATCGCCAATGAACCCGGTCGGCATAATCAGCGAAAAAACGGCAATATCGAGCGCATAGAGCACCCAATGTGGCGTATTTGTCAGCACGCGAATGAATGAGCTACAGCCGGAGAATATATCCGAATCCGGCAGCCGGAACACGCTCTCGAGCATCACGCGGTAGCTGCTCTCAATCCTGCCAAGGTCTTCCTCAAAATCGCTTCTCGCCAGTTTCAGCAAACGCTGAACGCGCTCCGGGAGCAGTTCCCGCCACGTCTTAACGGCGTCCAGCACCTCCGTGGCATCTTTCTTTTGCTCCAAATCCTCCCTGTAGCCAATTTTCAACTTCTCCAACCAATGCTTGAGATTCTCCAGGAAATTGTACTGAGCCGCTGCAACATCTTCTAGCAGACTGCGCACCACGCGCTGGTACTCCTCGCGCTTAGCCGCCAGCGTCTGCCTGATGGACTCAATCTCTTCCGCGCCCTTGCCGTCCATCTCCAGACGCGAGACCACTGCGGCGCGCAGGCGTTCCAAAAGGGGACGAGTATCACGCACTGCACGCGCCCGGTACCCACGCTGAACCTCGCCACGCAGAAAAGCATCCAGCTCCGCTCGTACTCTCTCATCGTTTTGCGAGGCGGTCTGTCCCTTGGCGAGGGAGAAGACAGAAATACCCACGTTTGACACACCAATGCCGCTGAGCTGCGCGATGATGGTAGCGCAGAGGTCGTCAAATTGGGAGCCGATCTCGGACTCCACGGTAGTGAGCACCACATGAATCGGCAGACTGGGCTGCTGCATGCCCGCCAAGTCCGCCAGGAGGTTAAGTTCCCGCTCGCTGAGCTGTTGCGCCCGCACCACATACAGAAGAGCGTGCGCCGTGCGGGCTTCGTACATGGTGCTCACATACACGTCCGAGTTCGTGGTATTGAGCCCCGGGGTGTCCACCAACGTGATGCCGGGCGGTAGAATGCCCGGCTCTGCAATGACCACTTTGCTGTACTGCTTGGCAAGGCGCGCACGTTCCTCGTCGGACTGCGCTGTCACCACCCGCGCCACATCCTCCGGCAGAAAGTTCTCCCGGCTCTCCACAAGAGTTTCATCCTGTGTAGTCGTATCACGCTTCCACGTTTCCATCCGCATCTGCCCACTACTCAGGTGAGTGGGAACGGCCGTGGCTTCCAGATAGTCCACAGGCAATACATTTCTCTTCAAAAAAAGGCGGTTGATAAGTGTACTCTTCCCGGTCTTAAAATCGCCGATGACGACGACCTTGAGACTACGTTTTGTCACCTGCTCCCGCATGCCCGCGAAAGCAGACGCCAAATTGCCATCCTCCAATGCCTCAGCTATCTTCCCCGCTTCCTTGATTATCTCGTCAATGTTCATAATATAAGTACACGTTCCAATTACAATACTTGAAGTTGCTCAAAGAGCTCCGGCACGCCGCTCTCTCGTTCGACTTCAGCCCATGACGGCATCGGCTTATCCCCTATAAAATTCCGCCAGTCACGCTCCAACACCTTCTCTAATTCCCTCTCTTTTTCACGCAATTTGGTCGCATCCACCACAGAGGAGAACGGCGAAACATGCAGCCAATATCTCAGCGTCTGTAGCTGCCGCGCATACAGCGCAAGCCTCGCGTGAATAACGACAATCGGCAGTTCCTTTGCACCGATGGATTCTACATCCGACCTGATGGTAGCCACGAGGTCGCCCAAACTACCACGCTCATCACCACTTTGGGAATTCAACGCTAGTACCACCTTTTTCCTTCTCAGCCATTCCTGATAGAAACCTCTTTGTCGCTCAGTGAGGCTGTATGCTCGGCAAACATAAATAATGTGGGAGGCCTCCTCAATGCTCCTCTCCCTGTACTCCGCCGCTTCCGAAGACTCGTCTGCCGAATTAAGTCCGGGCGTATCCCTCACTATGCAGCCAAGCTCCTCCAATATCGGTGTGCGCAAAAAGTAATTCTGCTCGCATTCCGTGGAAGCGACATCCAAGATCGGCAGTGCATGGAGCGGAAAGCCCTTTTTCTTTTGCCTCGGCAGACGTATCTGCACATATTCCTCCGCATCCGGCTCATTTAACGCCGCACAAGTCCTCCGCCATGGGGAACAGCACCCTAGCCCCGGCATCTCTCGCCCTCCGCACAAGTAGGAGAACAGCGTGGATTTACCCGTTTGGTAATCCCCCAGTAGCAAAACTGTTTCTCCTTTTTTCATAAAGTATAACCCTAAGTCTTGTGCACCTCAGCCTCCCCCCGAAGGAGGCGCGACCACCATGAGGCAGTCGCGCCAGCTCCGGAAATAGTCCGGCTGGCAATGCCCCTATCACAAGGCTGCCATCCACTGCTTGCAAAGAGCAATCTTCTCTTGCAGCTGTGCCTTCTCCGCCTCCGTGACGGCACCGCTACGAGCCATCTGCACGGCGTGCTCCATCTCAGAGAACCCGGAAGACTGTTCTGCCTGCTCTGACAACCGGGCGGAGGCCTTCTCGAAGTTGTCTTGCATCTTTTCCGACATTTCTTGTTTAAACTTGGTAAAATACTTTTCGAGTTCTTCTTTCACCACCGGTTTTGCGCACCTCGCCCCCAATGCTGTAGGCATAATATTCCTGATCCCAGGTATCTGCCCTCCTAAGTGGCGGAAAATAACATCAGTTATCGTTCCTGCAAAAGGTATAAGCCACCCTAGACCGGGCACTCCGGGTATAATTGGAGCAACCAGCACAAAGTCCAAGATTGTAGTCAACATGTTTGGTGTCAATGATACTAACTTCAAGAACGGACTCTGCAACTCGAACGACACGCTGTCTCCTAACGCCATATTCAACTCCAAAGTGTTCTTGTATGTATCATTGATTTTCATAATATCAACTTTCGAATCATTAGCAACAGATTTGACAATATTGACAACCTGTTTATTTATGTTACGACTGATATCACCAAGTAGGTCATGTACATTTTGAAGTGTTTCGCATTTTTCCAGCTTCTCTGCATATGAGGAGTGAAGCTCGTCCACCTTTTCGAAGATGGTTTCTTCCATCTTATTTTGAACCTCACGCAATTCTCTCAACATCTTGCGGACAATTTCAGCGTATTCCCGTCGTTTTTTGCTTAGCTTCTCATCCAATGCTTGGATTTTTTCCTCATTCTGCCCGGCAAAGTTCTCGCAGGATTCAAGAGCGATCAGCAAACGACCCAGCAGCGGACGCAAGTCACGCGCCTGGCGAACGGCTCGTCCCTGACGCACGGGACCATTGAAGAATGCTTCCAAGTCTTTGGTGATGACATCCGTGGAGGCCACCGCAGAGGCTGGGGACTCGGTGGAAGTCTCGAACGGGTCCCACTCGTCGTCAACGTTCACATTCACATTTCCCTTGCTGCCCATGGCGAATACTGACACCCCACACTGAGAAATCCCCACGCCCTCCAACTGCGCCCGGATGGTGTTCTGCAAATCACGGTATGCCCCGGGTTCATCTCCCTCCGGCACGCTGACAACCACATGAATCGGCAAGCTGGGCTGCTGCATGCCGGCCATATCAGCCAGCAGGGAGAGCTCGCGCTCACTCAGCTGCCGACCGCGCACGACGTAGAGGATGGCGTGCGCCGTGCGAGCTTCCTCCATAGTGCCGACGTAGATGCGCTGATTGGTCGTATTCAGCCCTGGGGTATCCACCAGCGTGATGCCGGAGGGCAGGATGCCGGGCTTGGAGATGCACACACGGCTGTATTTCTCCGCAATGGCGGCGCGAGCTTCCTCCGTGCCGGCGGTCACGATGGACTTTACCTGTTCCTGATCGAAGTCAGTCCATTCATTTTGCAGCGTACTCTTACTGTCCTCACCGCGCAGCCAGGTCTGTAGCCGGGTTTCCCCACTGCTCAGGTGAGTAGGCACCGCCGTTGCCTCCAGATAATCCACCGGAAGCAGATTATCCTTCAGGAAGAGCGTGTTGATCAATGTCGATTTACCGGCCTTGAAATCCCCGAGTACGACGACTTTGAGCGTATCGCCGGAGATTTCCTCCGCCACTTTCTTCAGAGCGCTGACGAGCTCCGCACTCTTGATGCTCTCCGCCATTTGTATGGCCGAGCTAATGATTTCGTTGGTTTTCATGATGATTGAGGTTTGTGTAGAATGTAAAAAACTATCTGTTCGATTCATCGCCGATGGCATTGCGTAACGCATCGATGAGCTCCTTGCATTTCGCTGCATTCGCACTCTTCTCGCGCTGCGCGGCGTACATATCCCGGAAGATGTACTGCCTTAACCGTCGGAGGGCATCACGCCACCCTTCTTCCGCCCCATCCTGAGTACACAGCTCTAGGGCCGCATTCGATGCACAATCTTCCATCAAAGAACGGAACTTCCTTGCATTGGCTTTCATCCTCTCATTGATATAGCATTCTGCCGAGAAAATCACCCGCCTGAGGAAATTCACATGATCCTTCTCCGGATTGCTGGGCGAGGGAGCCTTCAAATCTTTGCGAGACAAAAACTCCGCTACTTTCTTAGTTTCAGAGTCCATATCCTGCGCCCCCTTGAATACATCGAGTGCTTGATCCTTAACATCATCGATACGACCATAACGCCAACGTGGCACGTCCAACAGATTCAACGCCGGTCGAAGTTCATCTGCCGAAACATAGCTCACCCGATCCTCTAGCGTCTCCAGCTCCTTCAATCCCTCGATAAGCTTGGGGACATCTCCACACGCGTTCGTTTCTACAAGGCGACTGCCAAGGGATGCCAAACGATCCTTTGCCTCCCCACCAGCACACAACTGACCGTATATCGACTCCCCCATCGCACCACTGAGCACCTTCTCGACGCGCTCTTGCACATACGGGCTAATCTTGGCTACCACGCGGCTCAACTCATTCACGTACTGGCGGAAAAGAACTTGGTACCTGGGGAAGAAAATCCTGTATGGTTCCTTATCTTTTTGGCTCACCGTACTTTTAACATTTTCTTCCGTGATTTCCGTCTGCACGGCCTTTTTAATCACCTCTTCCCACTTCGTGCGTATGGAATCCACCTCCCGCAGCATTTCATCAAGTTTCTCCTCTTCGCAAGGATTCTCCGTCAACCCTTCAAACTTTTCACGCAATCTCCCGAAGAATCCTCCTCCATCCCACTTATTGAACCACTCCGAGAATTTCGACAACACATCTTCCTCCATCTCGGTAGGCAGCTTGGGAGCCTGCTCCTGCAACGGCTTGATCACCTCGTTGCGTACTCCATTTTCGAGGTTGGAGATTTCATCCCACAGGCTCTGAATCATCTTTTCGTCTTCCCGAGGCAACACCTCATTCAACCGCTCATTCAGATAAGCTTTGAATTGGTTCAAGGAGGCCTCATCGGTCACATCACAGGGTGGAGGAAGGTTGGGAATCACATTTTCGTCGCGAATCTTCGCCAAACGTGTCCGAGCACACCCTCCATCGGCATCCGCCGGTTTATACCAGTTGACGAGGAAGATGGCGCGCTCACGGATGGGATAATCCTTATCACTCACCTGCCCTAAATTGGCAATGAACTGAGCCAGTGATCCGGCGATGCTCGGAGAATCTTTCGGACGATCGAGAATCACGAGCATATCCGTATCCTCTTTCAGGGTTTTGAGCGTGCGGCGCAGCGCGTGCGGGTTCGGATCATCCACCCCGGGTGTATCGCACAAGCACTGATGTTCATCCCCGTTCGGGTAACACTTTCTGACGAGAAGTCGATTTATCAAGGGCTGTTGATCAGTCGCATTCGAATGCGCCGCAAGCGTACGAAGGTTAGCTATCGAATCCTCCCTTTTCTGTCCGAGTAAGGAAAAATTGCTGCCAAGTGCCTTTTGGATGGCATGCAAATGCTCGAGAGCAGGTTTATAATTTAACACTTTCAGCGAACTGAGCGCCGTTACCTCCGGCAAACGCATGGAGGAAAATGCGGACAAATTTTCAACTTTCGGCAGGGGAGCGTACTCTTCCGGTTTTTCCCATATAGTTCCATTGCCCTTGTTCAGATGCTCCACTTCGCAGTTGATGATATCCAGCAACTCGTCTTCCTTGTAATAAACAACAGTGATTCCCTCCCTGCTGGAGTCTGCCACATGAGTAATCTCACACGAAACAGCCGTGCATCGCTCATTCGCAGCGGGCAAGTCCTCAATCCCCGTAAGGTTCTTCAAAAAGGTAGTCTTGCCGGCCTTCTCAGTCCCTGCCACTGCGATATTGATGACCCCCTTCTCAAAGAGCCGCACCTTACGCTCAATTCTCGCAGCCAGCTCGCGCACCTCATTGATGTAATGCCGGATCTTTTGAGGCTTGTTTTCGAAAGCCTGAGATTGCTCCGCCGCAGTTAAGGCCTCCTCGAGCTTCTGCAACCTTTCACGCTGCTTCTTCAACTTCGGGGCCTGTTTTTGCCGATTTTCGATGATTTCTTTGTTGATGAGTGTGTTGTTCATGGTCAGGTTCGTATTTAATTTTGCTATCTTCTTATTTCTCGTTTCGGGTATGTTTGAGTAAGTTTTTTCAGAGCAGAAAAAGTCATATATACATCTTGGAATTTACTACATTAGCTATTTTTACTATGATAACTCGCTTTTTAAATAGTTTTTCACCGATTCAGTTCTATCCGCTCCGGACTAGTTTTATATCTTTTCGTTAGATATGTCCAGATAAAAATGAAGTTCATAGTAGAATTTTGGAAAAGTTTTACGGATCGATTCGAAGGAGAGACAAACTTGGAAGGGGAAGCTCTGGAACGGGACAAGAGCACACTCCCCGCCTCTTCGCGAACACCCGCCGCTGCCGAAGCCCATCGATCCAAACACGGCATTATGCGCTTCACGCGATCGCAAACCTTCCTCCAACGATGTTCCCCCAAGGTGGAACCCAAATGTTCGGCGCCTGGCTTCCCGGCATCTCGATGCTGACGCGTAGCAACAATCTCCCCCGACTCATCCCTCAGGACGATGAGCCTACCCCTTATTTCTCGCGG
>CANRJD010000032.1 GCA_947630815.1 uncultured Akkermansia sp.
CCCCCCTGCCAACCCCCGTAATTATGCGTATGACGTCATCGCATCGACGACGTTATGGGATGCCAATGATTTACGATGTACGATGTACGATTTATTGATAACGTGCGCGATGCCTCTTTTTTATTCAGTTCATGAAAGCTTTCGCCGGGATCAGCTCCCGTTTGCCATCATTTCCACGCTGACGTTCAAAGCGAATTTTACCTGGGCCATCTTTCCCCTGCACAACGGTGATATTGATGGCATGCAGACCAGCCTTCAGCGGGATTCCCGCCTTACCGGTCTTTTCTTTCACACTCTCCACCACATTGGCAGCGGCGCTTTCTGTGGCAGTACTTCCGGGTTTGTAGTTAGCATCAGCATCTATCAGCTGAAAATTGTGCAGCTTGATGTACGCTTTAGTCCCCGGTACATCACTCAGCGTCAAGTAGAAATGCCACTGTTGTCCATCCTGCGGTACACGCATGTAACCGGTGTACTGCGTTACGCTGCCGGCCGGCAACTCCTCCTTCGATAGGTCCAAAGCTTCCCCCGTTTCAGCCTGGTCCGCCTGCGAAAGCGTCTCAAACACGGGCACCCACGGCACCTCTGCCACCACACGGCGCATCTTCAGTCCGGGCTTCAACCCAGCGCTGTCCGGATCATCAGGTGGCACCAGCACATTGTCATACGGCCGTTTGCCTCCGCATGGATTATGGCGTTTGCCGGCAGCCGGGTCACGCACATAATCATAAGCTCTTCGGTTCCAGAGCACGCTTTTCTTGAGCTGATCCTGGTACTTGGAGTATTTGCCCGCCAAGTTTTCGGACTCATGAGTATCCGCATCCACATCGTAGATTTCGAAATCCTCCTCACCCGTGCTAATTCCCGTGCGAATCGCCTTGAGCCAGCGAGTGGCTTCTCCATTTTTGCCTGCGGGCACTGGGAAAAGTATGACCTGCTGCTCCCCACGCACACGCCCCGTCTTGTTGGGAGCAAAGTCATCGTAACGAGGAATCTGTCCGCCATAGGCATATTCGGAATACACCACCCCGCGTTGCTGACCTGAAGCTTTCTCCCCTCGCAATGCCGACAGCATCGATACGCCATCACTCCGCATGGGCACAGGAACACCAGCCAACTCAGCAAAAGTGGCCATCCAGTCCTGAAACTGCGCAGGCTGCCCATTCTTTACGCCTTCGGGTATCATTCCGGGCGCCCATACCACACACGGCACACGCAGACCTCCCTCCCACGCATCACGTTTGATACCATCCAACGGCCCATAGCTGCGGAAAAATGATGGATCCTGCGCCGGAGCCGGATGGTCCCCTTCACCCCTTACGGAACCGGGCTCATTGTGAGGTCCGTTATCGCTAGTGAACACGAGGAATGTATTGCGATCAATTTTCAAATCTTTGCAGAGTCGGACAATGTCCCCGACGGCATCGTCCACACGCGTAATCATAGTAGCATGACGGCGAGCGCCATCCAATTTGGCGGGAGCTTTATCACCATACCTCTTCTTTGCATACCTCTCCCAAGCAGTGCGGTATTGGGGGTAAATGAAACTGTCCCAATTACTGCCTGCCGTATTGATCATCTTGCCAGGTTTACCCAACCATTGTACCCCACCACGAACTCCACCGTTTTTGGGATAAGCCATGGACGGCACCGCCAAGCGCGCATGCGGAGCGATGAGCGTGAGCGCTAGGAAAAACGGCTTCCGTGGATCAGCTTTATGCGTATCCTCTATCCATTTTTTCGCCCTTGCTGTGAATAAATCCGTACTGTACGCTCCATCCAAATCATCCGTCACTATTTTATCTCCATCCCATATTGCATTTTTATGGGTCTCAGGGTCGGCCACACTTTCCTCCTTAGGGTAATGTCGATGTCCTGCAATATGATTGTTGTACCCGAAGAAATAATCAAACCCGCGCTGCGTGGGCCATGCTCCCGTGGTAGTCGGGGTGCCACCGCCCTCACTTCCTCCGCCTACCCCCCACTTACCTATCAATGCCGTCGCATATCCCGCCTGTTTGAGCACACTTGCCAGAGTGTGGCTGTTCTCCAGCGCAGCATCAAAACTATTGTTACGTACTACCTCCGCATGTCCTTGATGAACGCCGGAAAAAAGCGAGGCTCGAGCGGGCGCACACACGGGCGCGCATGTGTAGTGCCGAGTGAGCAGCACACCCTGCTGCGCCAATTTGGCTAAATGTGGCGTGCTAATCTGAGGGGTGCTCTGTTCTATCAAACCTCGGCTGTTCAGGCTCAAATCCCCCCAGCCCATATCATCCACAAGCACCAGGATGATATTCGGTTGCTGAGTCCCGGCCCATGCCGCCATGCTCATCAAAAACATCTCTGCCACTAGTACAATCTTGTGCAACATATCCCCGCTATTATACGAAAATACCGCGGATGTCAACGAAAATCTTCCAAGAATTCCAGAAGTTGGCTGACATCGTTGTTTACACGTACCAAAAATCGTGACAATCAGAGACCGGCATGATGATGGTTCCAAAGACTCCTACAAACGTTAATAATTCAAAAAAATCTGCGCAATGTTCACATTATTAATAAATCGTACATCGTAAACCGTACATGGCAAACGCATTTTCTAATGCGTTTGCCCAGACCCTATTGACATCGCCAATTGTAGCGACCAACCTCGCGTCCTCTTGTCCGGAAATTTTACCCCTATCCCTGCGGCTCGACTGTTCATATTCGGTGTATATTTATCCGAATTTTTTGAAAAAATGAGGATTGCTGCGAGATTATACTTGACGGTCGGCCAAGAAAAGTGTAAATTACGCGCCCCGCCTTGCAAGTGCAACAAGGGATTATCCATTCAAACAACACACAAACGATGAAGACCCACGTTAAGAAAGGCGATGAAGTCCAAATCATTGCCGGCAAGAACAAGGGCAAGCGTGGCGTTATTTCCTCCGTGAATGCTACCAAACAAACGGTTATCGTTGAGGGTGTGCGGAAGCTTAAAAAAGCGACCAAACCCTCCGAATCGGATCCGGAAGGTGGCATCAAGGAGATTGACGGCGCCATCCACATCTCGAATGTGAAGAAAGTGAGTTGACGCCCGGGAGGGAAGAAACTCCGCGCTTAAGCCAAAACAACCTAGCTGACCCGCTGATCTATGAATACACCAACACTACTGAAATACTACAAGGAGAAAGTCGTCCCGACTCTCCGCGCAAAGCATCAGTACGCCAATGTGCACCAAATTCCCCGATTGGAAAAGATCGTGGTGACGACGTGCATGGGCAAGCAACCCGACCGCAAGCAGGCCGTGGAAGATGCTGTTGCTGAGATTGCCAAAATCACTGGACAAAAACCCTCCATCACTTATGCTCGCAAGAGTGTAGCAAACTTCAAACTGCGTGAGGGGGAAGTGCTTGGAGCTCGTGTAACCCTGCGCTCCACGCGCATGTGGGAGTTCCTTGACCGATTCATCAACGTGACCGCGCCCAATATCCGCGACTTCCGTGGTCTCTCCACGAAGTCTTTTGACGGTCGCGGCAACTACGCCATCGGTATTCCGGATCAATCCATTTTCCCGGAAATTGAGCTTGACCAAATCAAACGCACCATCGGTTTCGACATCATCTTTGTCACCACGGCACCGACAGATGCAGAGGGACGTGATTTGCTCACCGAGCTGGGTATTCCGTTCCGCAAGCCCAACAAGAAGACAGAAGAAACCGCCTAACCCTATTTGACTACCATGGCAGTACTAACTGATCCCATCGCAGATTTCCTGACCCGCGTAAAGAACGCAGGTCACGCGCACAATGAGTCTTTCACGGCGCCTCACTCCAAGATCAAGGCAGAAATCGCCCGCATCCTGCAGGAAGAGGGCTACATCTGGTCCCACGATGTCTCCGGTGAGGGTAAAAATAAAATCATTACCGTGAAAAGTAAGTTCGCACAGAACGGGAAACCTCTCGTCACCGAAGTGAAACGCTGCTCCCGCCCGGGACGGCGCCACTACGTCACATCCGACCAGATTCCCACAGTCATGAACGGCTTGGGTATCTCCATTGTTTCTACGTCCCAAGGTCTCATGACCGGTGCCAAAGCCCGCAAGCTGAGCATCGGTGGTGAGCTCATCGCCCTCGTCTGGTAACCCCCATCCCGCTTCTTTATTATGTCTCGAGTTGGTAAGAAAGTTATCACGATTCCCACGGGTGCCACCATCTCCGAAAAGGATGGTAAGGTCACTGTCAAGGGAGCCAAAGGCGAACTCTCTTGGATTCTTCCAGAGGGCATCTCCATTTCTGTGGACGGAACCGAGCTGAGCGTGAAACGCGCGGATGAGTCGCGCCGTTTGCGCGCCCTACATGGCACGAACCGTTCCCTGCTCTCCAATATGGTGGAAGGCGTTTCCAAGGGCTTCACTAAGGAGCTTGAAATCGTAGGTGTGGGTTTCAAAGCCGCGGTCAAGGGCAGTCAGCTTGATCTCGCGCTCGGCAAATCCCACCCCATCCTGCACCCCATCCCCACTGGCATTACTGTCACTGTCACTGATAACACCAAAATCAAGGTGGAGGGTATCGACAAGCAGGTCGTTGGTCAATTCGCTGCGGAAGTGCGCGGGTACTACCCGCCCGAGCCGTACAAGGGCAAGGGTGTGCACTACGTAGGCGAACACATCCGCCGCAAGGAAGGCAAGAGCGTTGGCAAGTAATCATCATTATAACCTTTAGAAGATATGAGTACGATCAATCGTAAAGCCGTTCGCAGTCGTGTTCGCACACGCATTCGCAAGAAGATTTCCGGCACTCCCGGTCGCCCGCGTCTGGCTGTCTTTTTCTCCAATCAGCACGTGTATGCTCAGGTGATAGACGACACGAAGGGACATACCCTCGCCGCCTCTTGCACCAAGAAGCTCGGGCTCTCGCGAGCCAATGTGGAAACCGCCGCCAAAGTGGGCGAGGATATCGCCAAGAAAGCTTTGGCTGCAGGTATCTCTGAAGTGGTCTTTGACCGCGGTGGATTTCTCTACCACGGTAAAGTCAAATCTTTGGCAGACGCAGCACGCGAAGCCGGCCTGAAATTCTAACCGCTTAGAACAATGAGTACTGAAGAAACAAAGGACAACGCAGCTGCTCCGGCAGAGGCTCCCGTCGCGGAAACCACCGCCAACGAGACAGCTCAAGCTCCTCAGAATTCCACACCGCGTGCCCCGCGCAGGGATGGTGCCTCTGGCCCCCGTAATGCTCAACGTCCCGGGCGTCGCGATGGCGCTCCGTCCCGCCGCGCTGCGGAAGGCACTACCGAGGATGGCCCTCAGCTCGTCGAGAAAGTCGTCTATGTCAACCGATGCGCGAAGGTGGTGAAGGGCGGTCGCCGCTTCTCCTTCTCCGCGCTCGTTGTGGTAGGCGATCGCAACGGCAAAGTCGGTCATGGCTTTGGCAAGGCTAATGAGGTTTCCGATGCTATTCGCAAAGGTACCGATGCTGCCAAGCGTGCCATGAAAAAAGTGGTGGTGGTAAACGAAACCCTGCCGCACGAGGTGTACAGCGAGTTCGGCGGAGCTAAGATTGTGCTTAAGCCTGCCGCTCCCGGTACAGGACTGGTGGCCGGTGAAAAGGTTCGTGCTGTGCTGGAAGCCGCTGGGGTGAGCAACGTCATTGCCAAATCCCTTGGCTCCTCGAATGCCGCTAACGTGGTGAAAGCCACTATGCAAGCCATGCTCATCATGCGCACGGCTGACCAGGTGCTTTCCGCACGCGGCAAGAAGAAGAAGGAAAAAGAATCTGTCTAAACCATCTGATCTTTTACGACTATGTTGACACTTCATTCTCTCAAAACGACGCCGGGTTCCAGACATCGCAAAAAGCGTATCGGTAACGGCGAAAGCTCCGGCCTCGGCAAGACCTGCGGCAAAGGCAACAAGGGCCAGAAGGCTCGCTCTGGCGGATCCATCCGCCCGGGCTTTGAAGGCGGCCAAATGCCTCTGCATCGCCGCCTTCCCAAAAAGGGCTTCAGCAACGCCCGTTTCCGCGATCATATCGCCATCATCAACATTTCTCAGCTTGAGGCTTTCTTCAACGCCGGGGATACGGTGACGGAAGTGGAGCTGCGTGCAGCCGGCTTGGTAAAAGGCTCGTGCGATGCTGTGAAGCTTCTTGGCAATGGAGAGCTGAGCAAGGCTCTGAATGTATCGGTGGATTTTGCCAGCGCCTCTGTTGAGCAGAAAATCACCGCAGCCGGGGGTACTCTTACGGTACTGAGCCGCAAGAGCGCCGAAAGCTGATTTTCCACAAACTCACCCCGCAGGTCCGGCGTGCTGACGTCAAGAGCCACCGGACTCTGCGGTTTCCGTCAGGGGCAACACTTGTGCGCGCATGGGTTGCCCTTCTGCGGATAAACAGGGGACTTTCCCCACTCTCAACCGTCTTCCCAGTCATCAGAATATGATAGCCGCCTTCGCCAATACCATGAAGGTTCCGGAGCTCCGGAGCCGCATCCTTTTCACCCTGGCGCTCATTGTCGTGGTGCGTCTCGGCGTGCACCTTCCCCTGCCGGGCGTGGATGTTCATGCACTCGCTACCTTCCTGCAGCAGCAGGCTGCAGATGAAGGCGGTCCTTTGGCGGCTCTCGGAGCCATCCTGACCATTTTTTCCGGTGGCGGTCTGCAGCAATGCGGTATCTTTGCTCTGGGTATCATGCCCTACATCTCCGCATCCATCATGACTCAGCTCATGGGAGCGGTGCTCCCCAAGTGGAAGAAGATGCTGGAGGAAGAAGGAGGGCGCCAAAAGATGACGCGCTACACGCGCATTCTCGCCATCATTATTGCCATCGTGCAGGGATTCCTGCTCACTCGCACGCTGGAGAACCCCTCCACCATCGGTCTGGACGTCGGCAACCTCGTCATGCACCCGGGCTGGATCTTCACCCTTTCCACGATTTTCATCATCGTTACGGGTACCATGTTCCTCATGTGGATCGGTGACCAAATCACCGAGCGCGGTATCGGGAACGGCATCTCGCTCATTATCTCCGTCAACATCATTTCCGCCCTCCCAGGCGCTTTTTCCATGGCATGGAAAACCTTTGTAATGAAGGGGGGAGAAATTAATCCACTGGGTTCACTCACCCTCGTGGCCCTTATCCTTTTCATGGTGGTAGTAGTGGCGCTTGTGGTCACCGTCAGCCAGGCCCAGCGTCGCATTCCGGTGCAGCAAGCCAAGCGGGTGGTAGGTCATGGCAAAATGACCCAGGGCGGCACCACGTACCTGCCCCTCAAACTCAACTACTCCGGCGTGATGCCCGTCATCTTCGCTACTGCGATTCTGGCTCTGCCGAGCATGCTTGTCACGCAGATTTTCACGGGCGATTCTTCCGTTGTCACACTCGTGAACACGGTTCTCTCTCCGAGCGACATCTGGTACTACCTCATCTCCTCGGCCATGATTTTCTTCTTCTCCTACTTCTGGGTTGCCACCATGTTCCAGCCCCAGCAGATTTCTGAGAACCTGAAGCGCTCCGGCAGCTATATCCCCGGCATCCGTCCCGGCCCCGCAACGGCCACCTTCTTGGATCAGACGATGACCCGCCTGACCTTCGCCGGTTCACTTTTCCTCACCCTCATCTATTTCCTGCCCAGCCTGCTCTCGGTGTTCGGAGCTCTGCCGCACGTGGTCACTCAGTTCTTTGGCGGCACTTCACTGCTCATCTTGGTGGGCGTGCTCTTGGATATGATGCGTCAGGTGGAGGCAACTCTGCTTCAAAAGAATTATGACGGCTTTATGCGCAAGGGGCGCCTGCGTGGTCGCTATTCCCACATTCAGGGCACCGGCTCCCCGGCAGAGGGCAAAGGATTAGTCATCCTCTGGGTGCTTATCGCTCTCGCCGTACTTGCCTGCATGATTATCATCATGCCGTAAGTTTACGCTGTCTGTGCGTACTCTTAGGGAGAAATCGACGTTTTTGGGTGCTCCGACTTTTCGTTAAGAGCGGCATAAATGCGATTTCTGCTTGCATTTTTTTGCATGACATATAACATTGAACCGTTCAGGCGTTTATCGAATGCAGCAATCCTGTTTGTGGTAAAATGCGATTCTTCCCGACACATTGCATGCATGCTGTCATACAAAGTAGATGCAAGTACCAGCGCGGCGTAATCAGCACCGTACTGGCTGCTCTTTTTTGTCTGTTTCATGCGCCAGTCCTTGCAGAGGAAACACCCACTGGCGATAAAGCCTCCTCCCGGCAAGGCGTTTGCCTGCTCTCGTTCGAGTCGTCCGAACAGTCATCTGCCCGCTCTCGACTCGAGAATCTTCTCAAAAAAAAGCTCCGCGCGATCGAAGCGGGCACTGACGTCAATTCTGCAGCGTTTCACAAACAAACAGCTCTCATGTATGCCGCGGCTTCCAACGACTTTTTTGCCGTCTGCTGGTTGGTGGCAAAGGGAGCTGATGTCCGACTCGTGAGCGAAAAGAGAAAACGGGCTCGCGATTATTCTACTGATGCGAGGATTAGGAAATTATTGCGCGTCGTAGCCGAAGGTACGTCGGCACGAGATGAGCCGGCAAATCTTCCCTTCCCTGTAGGGAGTGCAGAGTATTTAGCGCTCCGCGTTCGCCGCGCTTCACAGACAGCTGAGGGTGCATCCCCCATTCAAATGACGGCAGATATGGCTGGGGAAGAACTAATACTCGCGCTTGCGCTGCGCCTGCCACACGGTGATTTTCCCCCTGCCCAGCAACTTGCCTCTGCCTTGTTGCAAGGGGAATTACCTTCCGTTTCTTCCCTGCTGAAAAAATATCCACAGCTGCTGCATGATCATGATTTGCTGCGCTATGCTCGTTCGGCTGATGCTGTGCGCACACTGATGGACGCCGGCATGAATCCGGGAGAAACGTGGTACGCCACGAATCAATCCGGTCAAGACACGCTCAGCTTTCTCGTTCCGGCGTTGCACAGCAATGTGCATGTTGTGCACGCCTTGTTGCAGGCAGGGTGTCCTCTGCCGGTGTACGCCGATGGAAGCAATATCCTGCATACCCTCGCCTCGCTACCGCACGCAGCCGCCTTGGTAGATGAGCTTGTATCTGCCGGGGCTGACCTCAATCAAGCCACCCACACAACCGAAGAAACGCCCCTCTCTGCAGCGTTGCGTCACCGCAATCTCGACGTGGCTGCCGCTTTGATCCGTCTCGGGGCTCATGTCGATGATACCTGCGCCGCAGCTCTCTTCCAATCTCCTGATCACTCCCCCGTGAATCCGCAGCACGTCCCGGCTCTCATCACGCTGCTGCATGCCAACGGCTGGGCAGCAGATGATCGTGCGTGGAGACTCTTTCTCTCCGAATATCTGGCCACCCCACGCCCCTCCACAGACTTACCGGAATCAACAGAGGCGAGCGACTTGAACATCCTGCAGTCCCTTGTCGATGCCTCCGGTGGCAAAGTGCCTGCCAATGCAGCGGCCCTGCTGCCGATGCCGTCGCCGATCCTCCCCGCACCGCACATGACGCGTTTAATGGGGCGCCTTCTGCAACTCGGGGCTGCGGCTAACTGCAATGCCTCTCAGGAGGGGGAACATTCACCGCTCTCGCTGGCTGTCACTGCAGACGAGCTGCTCGTGCGAGTTCTCCTGGCCGCCGGAGCAGATGCCAATACAAAACTGCCTCCCGACGGCATCACCGCCCTGCACCTCGCCGCTTCGGTCGATATCGCCAAGGCTCTTCTCGTTGCCGGCGCCGATGTGCGTGCAGCAGATGCCTCTTGCCCCATTATCTCATACCTGGTGGCTCATCCGCGCGCAGGGCAAGATCTGGTCCCCCTGTGCCAATTTTGGGCAACTCACGGCGCATCCGTCAATGCGTCAGCCATCGCCTCCGTTCACCCGGATGTTCCACCGGATGCCTACGTCAATCTGATCCGCTTTCTCGGAGGTTCCGCCGGGGTAAACGTTCGACTTAGCGATGGGAGGACTCCCCTGCACTCTGCCGTGAATTCTCCTGCTCGAGTTCGGGCGCTCATCCAAGCCGGCGCCCACGTGAATGTGTCCGACAACAATGGCGTTACGCCCCTGCACATCGCGCCCGATCCGGAATCGGTATTGTTGCTTGTTCGCGCCGGAGCCAATGTAGCAGCCATAGATCACGCCGGCCTCACGCCCCTGCACCATGCGCTGGAGGATCCGTTGCGTGTGGAGGCTCTCATCCGCGCGGGAGCGGATGTCAACGCTACCGACGCTCAGGGACATCGCCTGCTTGAGCTGACGACCAATGTCAACACGCTACGCCTGCTCACTCAGGCGGGCGTCGATATAAATGCCAAAGACTTCGTCGGGAAGACGATGCTTCATCGTCTCGTCAATTCTCCGGATCACGTGGCGGCTCTTCTCCAAGTCGGCGCAGCAGTCAATGCGGTGGATGCCAACGGTAGAACCCCGCTCCACCTTGCCTCGAACCCCGATTCCATCCGTCTCCTTGTCCAAGCCGGCGCCGAGCTGAATGCTCCGGATGACCGCGGTTTATCCCCGCTCCACCTCGCCGCAAACTCTCCCGAACGCGTAGATGCCCTCATCCAGGCCGGCGCCAATGTAAACAACGCGGATCAATCCGGTAGAACTCCCCTGCACATCACAACCTCCGCACGCGCGGTGGAGCTGCTCGTCCAAGCCGGAGCAGACGTCGATGCCGTGGACAAGTTCGGCAACACGCCGCTCATGGCGCACGCGGCTGTGGACGATCCGAATGATGTGTCAGCTGTCACCGCCTTGCTCGATGCCGGGGCTGACACAAACATCCTAAACCACCAGGGTGCCAGCGCCTTGAAAATCGCCAACGAACGTCCGGAGCATCGCCACCTCATCATCGAACTCTTCGCACAGCGCAACATCATCGACATCGTGCCCGATCCCCACGCCCGAGATGCTCAGGGTCGTACTGCTCTCATGCTCTTGGTCACGGACAACAGACCCCACATCCCCACCATCCGAAGACTCCTGGCTGATGGCGCGGATATTAACGCACTGGATCGCCGCGGTTACTCTGCCCTCATGCATTTGATACTCACTTGTGATAACCCGAAACTCCTTTCCATGCTCTTGGATGCCGGCGCCAGAATCGATCTCTGGGGGCGCGATAGAAAAACGCCCCTCTCCCTCGCTCAGGAGCTCCACCGCGATGCCTCCGCCAAACTCCTCGCGGAATACAACGACTCCAAGTTTGACTACATCATCTCTAATGTCCTGCCAAAAGTCCAATTCCCCGAAAGCTATCGCTCTTTCCGCGATCGCAATGACTACCCTCTCACCTACGACACGTGGAGCGATCCCGATGCCTTGAGTTCCCCCGGCAGGTTCCTCGTCGTGATCAACCTCTCCTCCCAGCGCGGTCTCTTCATTATAGCTGACCGCGCGGCTATGGACTTTCCCGTCTGCACAGGCAGAGGTCCCAGGCACGCCACCCCCACCGGCTTCTTCCGCATCAGTCAAAAGGATCGCTACCATCGCTCCAACCTCTACCGCTCCTCCATGCCCTTCTTCATGCGCCTCACTAATGACGGCGTCGGTCTCCATGTCGGCGATGTCTTGCGCACCCCAGACTCCCACGGCTGCGTTCGCATGCAGCACGATACCTGCCAAACGCTTTTTAACCTTCTCCCTCTCGGCACTGAAGTCGTCATCCGAGAATAATTCCCCTCCTCTTTCCCGGGTGGGATGCCCCTCTGCTGGGCACTTCCATCTCCTGCAGGGCAAACGCATTTAGATGAAGTCGAGACGCGAAAAAATCTCTCCGGTTGCTTAATCACGCTCATTTCCGCGCACTAATTTTCCGAATCGTAAATTGTAAACAACAAACACATTTTCTAATGCGTTTGTCTTGACCTCTGCTTCAATAACTGGTACACTACGCACAGTCCATATGTTTTTATGAAGTCTCTCACTGTTGCCACCTCCCTAAATTTATTGTCAACTTATTTTAAAAATTTTACAATTCTGCTTCTTGCGAGTATTCTGATGCTTGCTGGGGCTTCACGGGCCGACGAGACTGTGACGGCAATGGAGAATGCGTCGCAGCTAGGAGTGGAGCTACTCTTCCCATATGGCGCCGGGAAACAGGCGAAGGGCGACAAACCCAGCAAGGAGGAAAAGAACGCAGCCTCCTTGCTCAAAAAGCTCAAGTCTATCGAGGAGGGCAGTGACATCAACGCCACGGACAAGCTCGGGCAGACTGCCCTCATGCACGCCGCTGCGCAGGGCAACCGCCTTGCGGTCTGCTGGCTCGTGGCGAAGGACGCGGATGCCGCCATCAAAAGCAAATCCGGCAAGACAGCCGGAGAGTTGGCTCACGGGGATCTGAGCGATTTTCTGACGGCGCTTGAAAAGGAAAAGCAACCGCTGAGCCGCCAGGAAGCGCGAGATATGTACGCGTATCAAGGTGTGACTCCGGAAGACATTGAGGAAAGCTTTTATTTTTCAGAAGAAGATCTCGGGGGAACGTATGCTATTCTCCAACTGCGTGGGACAAAAGATCTCAACAAATTGAAAAATGAGGAATGGAAGGTGAGTAATTTTTCCGGGGGACCAATGAAACTCGCCTTGCTTTACCGCATCGGCGCGAGAAAATTCATTCTCACAAACGAGCTCTACTCCGAAGGGAGAGCGGAACAGCTGCAACTGCTCCGCGCACTCGGAATGAAAGCGGACATTGTCAACTCCGCGCTGCAGATGAAGATCGCACTCCGACTAAAGCAGAAAGAAACCGTGCTTGAACTCCTGAAACAGGATCCGGCTCTGCTCCAAAACCAAGAAATATTTTCCTCCATCTCCGATGCAAAAACGCTGCAAGCTCTCCTAGATGCCGGACTAGACGCCAAGAACGAAAAACTCATGGAAGCGATCGTCAACAAAGGCGACGGAGCCATGTTGCGAACGCTCCTCAAGGCGGGAGCGACGGTACCCGATCCAAACAAGCCGTTGGAGTCAAAATATGGTGAAAAAAATGCAGCTTTCATCCTTGCTCTCATTGACGCCGGAGCCAAGTCCGATGCCTTGAACACATTGCCTGTGGAGATGAGTTCTCACATTGATGCATCTTTGCGGTACAAAAACTCTGCAACGCTTCTTCACCAAGCGGCAAACGAGGCTAACCTCACGGAAGTGCAAATCCTCCTTGCCCACGGAGCTGACCCCAACGCACCGGGCAAAAAGACAGAAGACGATCAAAGAGAGCCCTACGGCATGACCCCGCTGATGGCGGCTGCCAACTCCGCACGCTGTCCGAAAAATGCTGCACACCGCACTGAGATTGTGAAACGACTGTTGGAGGCCGGAGCGGATGTACAGGCCAAGGATTCTGCGGGGAATGGCGTCATCTATTATGCTGCCTGTGGTGGACTCAATGATCATCTCTATTTTGGAAGAGACTACCGCGTGGACAAAAAGGTCGAAACGGACATCCTAAGCATGGTGAACCTGCTGATCAAGGCGGGGGCCGAGGTGCCCAAGGACATCCTCGCTCAGGCGGAGATGAGACCGGAAATATCCCCTGCCGGGCGGGAGAAGCTAGCCCTCATGATGCTCGACGCCGGTGCCAATCCATTGGCAAAAAATAAAGATAGTTGGTTCACCGGATGGACCACTCTCATGGTCAACGGCATTTGGGGCAGCAAAATCGCCAAGCGTCTGGTGGATGCCGGAGTGGATCTCAGTGTAAAATGCAAGGGAGGAGATGAAGGGGAATCAGCCATGAGTCGCGCCATGGCAAAAGGCGCGGTAGAGGTCGTGAAGCTGCTCAAGGAAAGGGGAATCGCCCCCGGTGAACTTCAGGTCGTGGAGCCGGAGAATATTGAGCCGCTGCTGAAGCTCGGCGCCCGCATCCCCAAGGACATGACAGATCGTCTCATGTCCGATTACAGGTGGGCAGATCATAGCAAGTTTCCTGCCAGACTCTGCGCAGACTACGTTGACATCATCCAAATCCTCAAGCAACACGGGTACAAGCCGGAGCTGATGGCATGGACAAAAAAGGACCACAGTGACGAGAGATTTATCGAACGAGAAGCTGAATTTTTTCGTGCGTTTTTCAAAACAGGTGAAAATCCAAATGAGACCGATGAAAACGGCAACTCTCTCCTCGCCAATTTCGTTTCCTCTACAAAATCCGAGTGGCGTACTGCTGCCGTTCTTCCCGCCTTTATCGAAGCAGGAGTTGACGTGAATAAGCCAATCAATCAAGATGGTCAAACCCCGCTTTTCTACGCAGAGGATGCGGAACTGATTGCCCAACTCTTTCGTGCCGACGCCAATGCTCACGTGCGCGACGTGAAGGGAAGAACACCCCTCTTTCCTTGCTTCTTTAACCGAGACGTTGAAGCCGTGCGTCTCCTCATGCAACGAGGTATCCGCATCAACACGCAAGACAACGAGGGCAACACCGCCCTCATGATGGCCGTGACAAAGGACAGTAGTAGCGTTCAAGCACTTCTGGATGCAGGAGCAAACCCAAACATCAAAAACAAAGCGGGCAAGACTGCCTTGCAAATCGCTCAGGAAAATAAAATCGAGAGCTATCGGAATGAAATTGTGAAACTTCTCAAAGAACATGGCGCAAGGGAGGAAAAGATCAACCCCAACGCAAAAGACAAGGACGGACGCACAACGCTGATGCAGGCTGCCCTCGACCCCGACGGTCTCGACCGCCTCAAGGAATGCATCGCCCGAAAAGGGAATGTGAACGCGCGAGACAACAAAGGATGTACCGCCCTGCGCCTGCTCTTTGGGCAGGATGGCGATATCAACAGTCGCGTGCAGGAACTTCTCAACGCCAGGGCCGATGTCAATCTCGGCGATTCCAACGGCTTCACCCCGCTCATGGCTGCCGCCTGTTACAACGATACTGCCAAGCGTCGCTTCCGCGTGCGGCGTCTCATCAATGCCAAGGTCAATGTCAATGCCGCAGCAAAAGCGGGGAACACGGCTGCCATGCACCTGCTGATCCACTATGATGACCCGGACACACTGCGCATGCTGCTGGACGCCGGCGCTAAGCTGGATCACAAAAACGGCGTCGGCAAGACGATGCTCGACCTGGCTATGGAAAACAACCGGAGCGCCTGCGTTGAGCTGTTAAACGAGCGCAAAGCCCCCGGCGCGCAAACTGATCCCAAGGCGCGCGATTCCGAGGGGCGCACCCCGCTGATGCTGGCCGTGCTCAAAAAAGATGGTGAAGAAGAGATCCAATCGCTCCTCCGCCAAGGCGCGGACATCAACGCTCGCGACAACAGAGGCAACACTGCCCTGCACTATTTGCTCACCGTGAGGGAAAATATCGACGCTCGCCTGGATGCCCTCCTGGCCGCTCACCCCGATGTGAATCTCTCCACTCATCTGGGAACAACGCCGTTGATGATTCTTGATGTGTGTGCTGATCCCAAGGAGCGCGCGTCCCGCATCAAAAAGCTCCTCGCATGCCACGCCAAAGCCGATTTGAAGGATGCTGGCGGCAAAACCGCTGCCATGCGCTATGTGGAAAAGGGCGACAACGCAGAAGCCCTCCAACTGCTGCTCGATGCCGGTGCGAATCCCGAACTCAAAAATAAGGATGGCAAGGCCCTGTTGCAGCTCGCTCAGGAATACAAGCGCACCGCTTGCGTCCGGGTGCTTCAAGAGCATCTCGCCGCTGCCGCCTCTAATCACCGGTGGTGGTACATTGTTGGGGGAGCATTACTCGTTCTCCTCATCGGCGCTGCCGGCCTCTTCCTCCGCCGCAGAACGAAGAGCTAATTTTTCCAAAGCGTGGCTTGATTTTATCTTGCTTTTCTCTCTTGTAACAGGTACACTGTGCGCAGTTTCACGCATTTCACTCACTATCATGAATATCGTCGTTACCCCCCCCCACATTTGTTATTAACTCGCTTTAAACGGTTTACATCTCTATTCGCCGTCTGTGTCATTTGGTTCACAGGGGTGACGTCAGCGAAAGAGGATGCCTCGATAGCGGCTCCGCAACAGGGGGTGGAGCTGCTCTTCCCGGCAGGCACGGGAAAGCAGGAGAAGGGGGTAAAACTCAGTAAGGAACAGAAAAAAGCGGCTTCTCTGCTCAAAAAGCTCAAAGCCATCGAAAAGGGCGGCAATGTGAACGCCGTGGACAAACTTGGGCAGACTGCCCTCATGCACGCCGCAGCGCAGGGTGAAGAACTCGCTCTTTATTGGCTCGTGGCGAAAGGGGCGGATGTCACCCTCAAAAGCAAGAGTGGCAAGACGGCTGCCGATTTACTGCAAAAGTTACGCGAAAAACAAGCTGATTACGAGTACATCAACACATTGGAGACGATGGAGCAATTGCTTGAGGCATGCGAGATAGGCAAGTTGAGCGACGACGAAAAGAAGCGCATCGGCAACCCCGGTGTGGAAGACATCGTCAAAGCTTTTGAGGAGGCCAGCGGTGATGAACGAATGAACGCCGCGCGCATGCTTCACAGCGGAGTCGAGCTGAGAAACGTGCCATTCACGCTCAAGAATGGGAAAAATACCCGCTACATGATAGCGCTGATGGCACGGTGCGGAGTCAACCTACGCACCGATTTGGCGCCCGGGCATCCCCTCTTTGAGGCCGAATTCTATGATGCCTATACCAATGAGAATAATTCTAGAAAAAACCTAAGGCTGGCAATGAGCTTGGGACTCGACCCCAAGCCAACCAAGATGACACCGGAGGACCTCATGCGCTACGCCTTGTTGATGGGGGACGATGCCAACCTCAAGAAAGTGCTCGAACAAAAACCCGAACTCATCGACAGCGAGGACTTGCTTAGCTACCCTTTTTCGGCTGCGACAACTACCATGCTGCTCAAAGAGGGCAAGCTCGATGTCACGAAAAAGGAAATTGCCGATACATTGACCTACGCGACCCTCGCTGCGGGTGATGTAAAAAAAATGAGAGTTCTGCTGAAGGCCGGGCTAAATGTCGACAAGCAGAGCCTGTTGATGGAGGCTGCATGTAGTGACGATATGCCCTTCGGAGCCCAACGCGGAGCTCAGCGCGTCATCCCGGCTCTGTTGGAAGCGGGCGCAGTCCCCAACGCTGAAATGCTCATTAGTGCCGCACGAAACAACTACATGCAAGCCTGTGAACAACTCATCGCCAAGGGAGCCCCCTTGAAGGATGAAAAAGGATACACCCTGCTCCAGGCAATCTGCAGCAGCGGCGCGTTTCTGGCAAAGGATGAGAAGGATATCGCGCTCTATTCCAAGCTCGTGAAACACTGTATCGATGCCGGGCTCGATGTGACCGTTGAGAGGAAAGATGAAAGGCAAGGAAATTTGCACAGTTACAATTTGATAGACGATGTGATCTCCCTCCATCAGGAACCGTTGACGGGAGGATGCATCATCATCTCCCCGGAGACCGGTAAGGAAGTGCTCTCCATCGTGCAGATGCTCTTAAAAGCGGGGGCTAAGGTGAGCGAAAACGCTCTGGGGGAACTGTCCAACGGAATACCTTCCGACATCGCCGAAGAAATCGCACTGCTCCTGCTCGACCACGGGGCTAACCCGCTCTCTGAAGGAGTACTGACAAGTGCTGGTTATCGCGGAAAGCGCATCGCCCAGCGACTCATCGATGCTGGCTGCAAAATGGATGATAATAAGCTCTTCTGCTGGGAAGGTGTACCATGGACAGCAGAAGCCGCCGAGGTGTTTATTAAGGCCGGCGCTACAGTTCCAAAGGACGTATGCGCACGTATGATTGGTTGGTTCGAAGGTGGTCACGGTTATGATCGACTCGAACCCGATGTGGAATCTTTGAAAAAACTCGTCCGAGTTTTCGCGGATGCCGGGGCTGATCTGGAACACGCCCTCGTGCAAAAATATGACCAAGTAAGCAACCAGCGTCGTGCCCTGAAAGCCATCCTACAGAGCGGCGCTAACCCTAATGCTGCCGATGAACAGGGTGACAGCTCCCTCATGCTTTTTATCGCCTCCGACAAAGCTACTGTGGGAGATGTCGCCGCTTTTCTCGATGCCGGGGCGGACGTGTCACACAAAAACAAGGCCGGCAAGACCGCCCTGCAGATTGCCAAGGAGAAGAAGCTGGACGATATCGTCAAGGTCCTCGAAGAGCACGGCGCGAAAGAGTGAGGAGAACCATTTGATCTCCACGAGTCCGTATTTGCCGTTACGCAGGCGAATGATGGCATCAATTTCCAGACCGTTTTTGTCCAAGAAATGGTGCACCTCGCCGTGGAGAGCAGACGCGTAAACGCGCAAGTCCCGGATGGCCAGATTCTCGAAAAGCAGGCTCATGGTGGACAGATCATGAATCAGCAGCGTCAAATGCCGCCACGGCGATGGAGGGGTCCGTGAAATAGCGAGTACGAGAGGAACGAACAGCGGTGCGTGCTCGGAGGCGTGGAGACCAGTTTTCCGCTTCCTCGATCACAAAGATATTCTCCAGAGCCGCCAGATAGGAGGCTATCGAATCCACTGAGAGCGTAGCAACCTCCGCCTCGCGCATATCCGCTGCAATCGTGGAAAGCTTTGCCTGCGTGCTCACTATGCGGGCGTATGAGCGAAGCAGGGCTGCCCCGCGCCGGACGCCATCCACACGCGATATATCGGCATGCACGACGGCCTCGAAATAGTTTCTGGCTTGCTGCAAGGCATAATCCCCTGAAAGGTCGAGGGCACCGGGCCACCCCCCGCGCGCGATGAGAAACGCCAACTCATCCAGCTCCATAACGTGCGCATTGCGCAGATTTTTTGATGCTTATAAGCCATGATATCAGTCAACAAGAGCTTTCCCGCCGTTGATTAATTCAAATGCATTAACCCTGTTTACGGCTCAAAATTGGACAATTTGGCTTCGAATCGGCTCATTTTTACGTTAAAAACACTCACTGATTCATCCGAAAATGAGCCGAAATGAGAGCTGGCGTACGGCAAGGAAAGGTAGAGCCACTGCTGAGACGCGGCGGAGACTGGAGACGCACTGCAATCATGCGAGAGCTGTTGCACGAAACGCTTCCGAACATGCTGAATCTCTTGTTCACAGCGGAAGAACTCACCGAGCTACGCCGTCTGGGGGATGATTTTCGCCAACGCTATGAGGCTCGATCATCGGGGGAACGTCGCCGCGAACTCACCCGTTTCAGCATCGCCCTGAGCTAGAAAATCCCCCCCCCAAATTGATTCCACCCTGTCAGCGGCTCATTGGGGACTTTCACCCCAGTTACATGTCATGCCTGGTGTACGAACGCAAAAAAAACGTAGGGGGATTTCCCTCCCTTTTTGAGAGATTCTTTTCTAATTGACCCGTTTCTCCCGCTTAACAGGCACTATTTTCCCCTTCGTTTTCCCATCCGAGGAGTTTTTCGAGGTGTCAGAATCGTAAAGGATCTCCTTGTTTTGTTCCATTCGAAAGTTTTGTCGAACCCTGATTTCTTCTCAGGGAAGAGCATATACCAAGTGCAGAAAAGAGAGGAAATGATAAACAAATTGGGGGAATGATGCGTGTTTCTGGGTTGACGCACAGACACATCCGGACATAGATTACTCAACCCGACAAAATGCCGGATATTAATTATGAACATTATACACAAGAATTGTCCCCAAGAGATGGGGATTATACCAGGTGATGTGACGCGTCTAGGACTCGAGTTGTTGGAGGCATGCCCGCGTAACATAAAGGGAACGGCAAGGCTCAATTACTGCCGAGAGATTATCATCGAAGGGAGTCGAGCTATGAAGGAAGCAACCTGTTCGGTTACATTCCGCGAAGCCGTAAAGGTATCTCTGAGTGAACGCGCTGGGCGGCGTCCCAGCACGCTGCGCGAGTTACGTTACGTATGCAAGCGCATTCTGGAAGATTCACCCGACATAGCTAGAATGAAGCTGCGCCGCATCAAAGCTGAACATTGTTATAATGTACTCTCAGCCCTCTTCCCCGTTCCTCGGCAATTCCGCAAAGCGAGAGTCATATTGCACTCCATTTTCGCTTGCGGAATACGTCATGGATGGTGCTCCAGTAACCCGGTTGACGGAGTAACTGAACCTCCTTTAGCGGAAGTCGAGATAACGGCTCTCGCATGGGAAAAGCTCAGAAAGCTGGTACAGAAGGCTCGTGAAGCGCAGCACCGTCCCTGCGCCGCGATGCTGGGAGTTATGCTCTGGGGTGGGATACGTCCTGCCGAGGCGCAGCGATTGCGTTGGGAGGACATTAACTGGGAAGAAGGAATTATCCTCTTACCGGCTCGACACAGCAAAACAGGTGGAGCGCGCTGCATCACGCTCTATCCGGTGCTGAGGCGCTGGCTGACGCGGATATGTGAGGGGAAGAGGTGTACCGGTTTGCTTTGTCCGAGAAGTTGGGGAAAACGCTGGAGTAAACTACGACGCGAGTCGGGGATAGAGGAGTGGCAGCAGGATGTACTGCGTCACACCTTTGCCAGCTACCATCTCAAGCACTTCAAAGAGCTTTCGCGGCTGCAGCTGGAAATGGGACATTCCTCACTAGAGCTACTGCGCACGCGCTATTTAAACATGCGAGACATCACAAAGGAGCACGCTCGTCAGTTTTGGTCACCGAAAGAATGGTGTTAACAGGGAGAAAGCTCCGTGTTACGCCCCCATCGAGCCGCCCGATACGGGCGGCTCTTTTTTTAGGGAAAGCCCATGCAATTCATTTACGATTTTTAGAAAAACAGGTCACATTTTTTCTTGGAACGGATGCGGTCATGCCCTGAAAAAGGCCTCCTCAATCAAGTGAAGCAATCAGTCTTTAGGCAGGAAATAGCCGCGCTGCTTGGCAGAGATGGGAAGGTGGGCGAGTTCCATGACGTGCAGCATTTCTTCCCATAGTTTGCGGCGCTCCGCAAGAATCGATGTTCGCAGCAAGTAACTGGGGTGATGCGTCACAACGACTGGCGCATCGCAATAGGAACATCCTTTCATTTGTTGGTATGCGGAAAGGGGCAACTCCCCCTGACCGATAATGCCGCGAGCAGCCACCACGCCAAGCGCCACAATCACTTTTGGACGCACGTAGCGCACCTCGAACTCGAGCACTGGCATCGAAAGTCGGATTTCCTCCATGTCCGGCGCACGGTTATTAGTGGTTTGGCGCGCCATTTTGGGTCGGTATTTCACCAGATGCGTGATGTAAACATCTTTGCGAGTAAGCCCCATGGCGCGCAGCATCTCATCCAGCTTCGTGCCGGCCTCTCCGCAAAAGGGACGACCTTCCCGCTCATCGTAATAGTTGGGCGCATCACCCACAAAGATGATATCTGCGTCCGGCGACCCCTCACCCCACACCATCTTATCGCGCAGTGTGCCGAGCTCGCGCAATGGTTCCCAGCGGGCGAGCAAATTTTTTGCCTGTTCCCAAATTTCTTCCCGCGTTCTACCGGCGGGACGGAAAAAGACGGGATCCTTCGTCACAGGCTCCGTAGGCGCTTCCGGCGCCTCTTCCATCATCGCGCGCAAGGAAACGCTGGCCTCATTCGCCGCGTTTGGAGCAGACTCCTCGGGCGTCGTCGCCTGTGCATCAGGGCGGGGGGAATCAAGGCCATCTCCAATCTTGACCGCAACACCGCCGCGGCGCGCCGCCAGCATCCACTCACGCAAAATAGGCCGCACCTCTTCCTGTAAGGCCAATCGCTTCTCGCCGCTTGCCATCAGACCTTCAAGGTATGACCTCACGAGACGACGCAAATCCATTTGTCCTGCATTGCTGGCCGCGGTCTGTTCCACGCGATTATCCTAGCCTGCACCGCGTGATTTGTCAAGCGGCTTCACAAACCGAACAGGGCAACCGCATTAGAAAATGCGGTTGCCTATGTACGATGTACGATGTACGATGTACGATTTATTAATAATGTGCGCGTTGCGCAGATTCTTTTCGGATCATTAACGTATGCAG
>CANRJD010000033.1 GCA_947630815.1 uncultured Akkermansia sp.
CAGCCGGTGCAGGCAGAATTGGCCACTGGTGCGAGACTCATGGAAAACTCTTTTTTATACGGGCGATTCCCCGGGAGGACCGGACTCCCGGAGGTGGCGTTTTCTCGAAGTCGCTTAGCAATCTCTAGGCCAATTTGCGATAACCGCACCCTGTCCTCGGCATCGGGACGTCCCGTGGCATACTTGTGAACAATGGAATGCTCGGCCACCGCCGCCACACCTGCCACTACGTGAAATCCGCCGCGTTCTGCAATATCTTGCAACTCCACCAAACTATCCTCATAGTCACGGTTTCCGTACACGCTCACGACCACGGCTCGCGCACGCTCAGCCCGCACCTGCGCTAACCTCTGCGCAGCAAGACGCGGAATGCGACCGCCGTACGAAGGAGCTGCGATCACCGCCACTTCATCCACGGCGACACATTCCCGGGAAAAATCAACGTGTGCATCGGTAAGGTCGATTCCCCTGACATGTTCACCCAAGTGCGCGCTGAGAAACTCCGCCACAGCAGCAGTCCCGCCGGTGGGGCTGAAAACGATTTTAACGACTTTTCCCATCACCGGATCACGCGTTTTCTCCAGCTCGACGCGCCTGTTCGAGGATTTCCGGCTTGTGCTTGATATCGCCCATCTGCCAAGCTCCAATCCCGTAGATGGGCTCGGCAATGACCGGCTCCTCCATACACTCCATAAAGCCCATGAAGTCTCCCACGGCGTGCTGCATGTTGGCTTTCTCATCCTCTGCGGCAGAAATGATCAACTGCCATTTTTTGCCGGCAAACCCTTCGTAGGGGTAGAGCGGCAGTGTGCGATCAATAAAGTTCTTCAGCCGCCCGCAAATGGTGTAAAAATAAATCGGGCTTGCCAACACAATGACATCGGCTTCTTTCAACTTTGGAAGCAGCCCCGCCATGTCGTCCTTCTGAGCGCACAGCCCGGACTTTTCGCATGCGTAGCAACCCAAGCAAGGTTCTATGTTCAACTTTGCGAGACGTACCTTTTCCACGTCATGCCCGGCGCTCCTCGCTCCTTCCGCATAGGCATCGCACAAGGTGTCTGAGTTGCCTCCTTTCCGCGCACTGGATGATATGATCAAAACTTTCTTTTTCATTTTTGGGTAGTAGAGCTGACCCATTATGCCCATTCTAGTCACACGAAGGCAAGCAAAAAATAGTGCTATTTTTTCTTGTGCTACAAACAGCGATGTGGTATAGAGGACACAGGGAGGTTCCTTCCTCCTTTACCCGCCGTACAAATTAACGATACAGTTTGCTCAACGTGTAATACTCTCCACCAATTATCTGTTCCTCCTACGAAAACTTTTTTCTCCTTGCTCTGCCTTCTCATCGGCTCGCTGACCCCGATCATGAACGCAGCGCCATCAGATCGGCAGTCTGATGTCCAAGAGGCTAGCAACGAAAATCCTAAATACTGGATTAGTTCCTCCTCCGGGAAAACACATAACAGCTCTTGCCGCTACTACAAAAAGAGCAAGGGCCACGGTTCTGATACCCCATCCGGCAACGACTGCAAAATCTGCGGCGGCGCCTCCCGAGGGTAGAACACCTTCTTTGTACCTCCCTAACGGCTTACTGTTGCATCCCTGTAGTGACAGGGCAACGCATTGGAAAATGCGTTCGCCTATATGCAATGTACAATTGCCAAGTTCGCGCGCGTTGCGCGGAGGAGAGCAAAGCTGAAGCGAAGGGATGTGGTGGAGCTATGCGCGGGAGAATGGTTAGAAAGCGGCGGAAGAGGGAGGCGCGTTGCGCGTTTTATTCCGTGTTTTATGTGACTTTCGCATGCGGGTATGTTCTATACCGTCAAGGAAAGAATGTTCTTTTATACTTCGATTCTGCCCGCCAGGGGGGAGCCGCTCGTAACCGGCGGGCGTTTTTTGGACAAATTCCCCGCTCAACGCGTGCGAAACCGTGATCGGACAAAAATAGAGCACTGAAGTGTTCTGCGATGTTTGGCCGTCATATTTTTTTGTGCCCTCAGAAAGCATTTGCAAAGGGTGCTTCTTTCTCCTAATCGTATATGCTCTCTTGCCTCGCTAATCACTCTTATAACTTATCGAGCGTTACTCTGCTGCTGTTGCCTTGATGCGCTGTTTGTTTTCCTCGCTTACTCCCGGGTTTGCCAGCAATTTGCCGCTTTCAAATGCGTAGCATCCTGTATTTATTGCGTGCCTCAATGAGGTTCTCAACACCTTCTTGACCTTTGTCTATGTTTATCATACAGATATTATGGTACACGATTTTTGTCCAAACGATAAATCTTCTGCCCCTTTTTCCCGTTCGGTGCTCTCGTTTTTGTCCGATTGCGGGGAGTGAGCGATATGAAAGAGTTAATGAAGGTCCCGAAGTTCTTCGATCAGAGCGGGCCGTCGTTTGTATGTCGTACGAATATGAGCGAGAAGCTCCGTGACGTAGGGAGCGCCACCGGGTAATCGGGAGAATCTCTCCAATGTCCTCGCAAATCTGACATATTCATTACGCGGCGCCGCAGTCGAAATCCATCTCTTCAGATGGTGGATGCCGTATTGGAGGAGTTCTGGATGGTATTTTTCCGGCAGAATCGGCAGGTATTCCATGATGAGAGAAAACCGATCATAATGGTTTTGCATAATGATCTGATAGAGGCGATCGACGTCTTTTTCTTCGGCATAAATGGACGTCAGATAACCCACCTTTTTTTCCTTATTGAGTTGCCTAAGGATACGGTCGTACATCTTTGCCCAGTCAGCGGGAGGAACCACTTTTTTTAATTCTCGATAGTAGGAAAGATCGTACCGAACGGAGAGCACAAGCTGATAAAGAGTCTCGATGACTGCCGGTGTATCATCTTGCCGCTTCACAATGTCGAGCAAGATTTCGAGAGATTGCTCAGATTCCCCTTTAACCGACATTCGCTTCTCCACCAGGTCTCTGGCTTCAAGTAGTTTCCCGTCATCTCGTAGACGTTCTATTTCCGGGAAAACAATCTCATCGCGCTCGAGGTTAGCGCGAATCGTTTGCTGAGCCTCCTCCTCCCGACCGAGTTTGCGCAGCAAGTTCACCTTGTAACTCAAGAGCCGCTCTCCCATACTCGATTCCTGTTTCATTAGTTCAGTGTATGCCTCCTCCAGGGGCAGCGCGATGAGCATGACATCAACATATAACGAGTCCATAGAGTAGAAATCATACTCCTTGTAAACGCTGTAGTTGGACGCCTGGCTCAGCTCCTCAAGCAGCTCGCGTTTCTCTTTAAGCGGCCAGGATTCAAGCTTGGCACATACTTCCAGCATTTCTGCAAACTCTTCGTGAAGGTCAGCAAGATCCACATAATCATCATCACACATGGTTTCATCGTTTCGCTCCTGGAGCGTGTGGATGAATTTCAGTATGATCCTGGCTACCAATTGAGCGTTACCTTTTTTCAATTCCGGTCTCAAGGCATCCAGCACATCTCTCATTCCATCCGTCACAACCGTCCAATTAATACCATAGTCGTCGTAATGTCCATACCACCCGCTTTTCTCCTCCATGTGATCAAATAACCTCTCCACCCTATTTGCCAACTTCTCTTCCAAAGACGGAAACTTGGCAAACCGTTCGCACAACCAGTCGTTCAATTCGCAGGCAAAGGCGCCATTGCACTTAGCCTGCTTCTGCACAAACTCTCTTAATTCGTCCGTGGGTACTTGTTCCAAAAGTTTCTCCGGCGCTAATGTTGTCTTTTTCTCACGCTTCATGAATTTACTCTAGCCCACTGCACTTTCCCCTATGCAACTCTATGGCATATGCAACAATGACAAAATTGCAGCGGCTTGTTGCCCTTGCATTCCTGCCGTACACCTCGACCGTTTGGAAACCTATTTACCCTTGTGCTGTTTCTTCTCGTTCTTTTTTTCTTCGAGCTGTTTTTTCCAGTACGCGGTTATATCGAAGTAAAGTCGGTACGTGACGTCCCCTTCATCGTACGGGATGACAATGGTGTGTACGTCGTAAGTTTTGTCGTCCTTTTCCCCATGCACAAGGGCCTGCTTGATGGGATCAGGGAGGCCGAGAGCGTATATAACGCGGTACTCGTTGTGAACAGCATCGGGGGTGGTATCCTTCATCACCCATGCGGTTTCCTTGGTGAAGCCCGGACCTCCCTGTACATTCAGCTCCCGCACAGATCTCACATCTGCGGCACGTTCTGCAATCTTCGTCTCAATCTCTTTGATCTGTTCCGGAGTAGCCTCTTCCGATTCCAGCCGCAAGCACAGCACTTGGTCGATGTTGGCAATAATGCCACCGGCCTGCTTGATGTCATCATTGCCATAGCAATCGTGATCCTTCATTCTGTTCAAGATATTAGCCACCCGCCTCACCTCTTTTTCGAGACTGCGCCCCAGGGAGAGCATTTTTTCCTCGAGGGTCGCCTCAACGGCCTCTTCCATACATATGCGTTCATTACCGTATTCCTTGAGAGCAAATACCATGAGCACATATGTGAAATGATCTCCTGTTTCCCGTGCAGACTTGCAAAATTCTTTCGTTATGGCCGGGTTCGTGCCGTCCGTCTTTTCTGCGAGATCAATGGTATGCAGGTAGCTGTGAAAGAAAGGTTCAACAAGATCTATGAGTGCCTCGGCTTCCCGCAAACGAATCCCCACGCCCATCGGGGTGCAATTCAGAAAGGCAACCTCGCGCACAATCTCATTGTTCCCATAGTATTGTGCGGCCTGCATGCGTTCCATAAGTTCACGCACCTCACCGAAAAGCGAGCGAAGTTTTCCTTGCGGTCGAATAATGGTCATCAATCGTTCCTCAGCTTGTTGGAATTCTTCCTCACTCCGCACGTCGCTTATTCCGATGAAACTTACAAGACTTCGTCGCAGCGCCTGCGCTGCCTGGATAAAACGTGCCGTGTTCTCGGTATTTTTCCCATCCACTTTCTGCGCTGCGGCTTTCAGAGCCTCTATTTCAGCAATGAGTGGAGCGGAAGCATCCATCGTCTGTTCTTGCTGTTGTTGAGATTTTGCGTCGTCAGCAGTGGCAACGACGGGGGTAATCGCCAACATGAGAGCCACAGCCATGATTGTTCTGTACGAGGTCTTCATTGCAGTACACTACTCATATACCAAGTATTGCCTGCCTAAGCAAGCACAAAATATACTATTTCATAAACATGAAAATCGTGGATTCGATGTATGAGATTCCCACCGAAAATTTCGATTGTTTGGACTATTTACTCCTCTCTTTTTCCATGAGCTCAACTTCTTCTAGAAAGCGCGCGTGTTCTCGCAATCCATGCTCGCGCCGTTTCTCCCAGTACGCGGTTATATCGAAGTAAAGTCGGTACCTAATCCTCCCCTCATCGATGGTGTGCACGGCATAAGCCTTGTCGTCTGTCTCGCTATGCCCAAACTCCTGACTGTGGGAGTCGGGAAGACCGAGAGCGCGAATAACGCGTTTCTGAGCGAGAATATCGCGCTCTAAGTCATAAGCGGCATCGGGGGTCGTATCACTCATCACCCAAGCGGTTTCCTTGGTGAAGCCCGGACCTCCCTGTACATTCAGCTCCTGGTTTGCTCTCACGGCTGCGGCGCGTTCTGCAAACCTTGTCTCAAGCTCTTGGATCTGATCCGGTGTTGCCTCTTCCGGTTCCGGCTGCTCTTCCAGCGGGATGACGGTGACAATAATGCCGACGGCCTGCTTGATGTCATCATCGCCATAGTAATCGAGCTCCTTCATTTTGTGCAGGATGTTCCTCATCCGTTTCACCTCCTTTTCGCAGCTGTGCACCAAGGGATCCATTCTTTCATGGGTGATCTTGTGAAAAGCCTCTACTTCTTCTTGGCTTGCGCAATCATCATCAAGCTCATCTTGGGCAAGTACCGCGAGCAACCATGTGAAGTGATCGCCTGTTTCCCGTGCAGACTTGCAAAATTCTTTCGTTATGGTCGGGTTGGTGCCGTCCGTCTTTTCTGCGAGATCAATGGTATGCAGGTAACTGTGAAAGAAGGGTTCAACAAGATCTAAGATTGCCTCGGCTTCCCGCGAACGAACTTTCACACCCATCGGGGTGCAATTCAGAAAGGCAACCTCGCGCACAATCTCATTGTTCCCATAGTATTGTGCGGCCTGCATGCGTTCCATAAGTTCACGCACCTCACCGAAAAGCGAGCGAAGTTTTCCTTGCGGTCGAATAATGGTCATCAATCGTTCCTCAGCTTGTTGGAATTCTTCCTCACTCCGCACGTCGCTTATTCCGATGAAACTTACAAGACTTCGTCGCAGCGCCTGCGCTGCCTGGATAAAACGTGCCGTGTTCTCGGTATTTTTCCCATCCACTTTCTGCGCTGCGGCTTTCAGAGCCTCTATTTCAGCAATGAGTGGAGCGGAAGCATCCATCGTCTGTTCTTGCTGTTGTTGAGATTTTGCGTCGTCAGCAGTGGCAACGACGGGGGTAATCGCCAACATGAGAGCCACAGCCATGATTGTTCTGTACGAGGTCTTCATTGCAGTACACTACTCATATACCAAGTATTGCCTGCCTAAGCAAGCACAAAATATACTATTTCATAAACATGAAGATCATGGATTCGATGCAAGAGCCCTTCTGGTGCAAGATCGCTTTTCTTTGCTTTGGGAGCCGGAAGTTTCATGGAAAACTGCCGCCATGCCGGAGATTGCTGACTTCGCCGGTTTTACGGGGCATCTGTCATCATGAATACCTCCAACAGCCCTGTCCCGGCAATAACCAACTATTCTTCCAATATGGCACGTTAAGCAATATGCTGGCGTTCAAGTCTTTTTACGCCACAACGATCGCAACGAATCCCATGAGGAATGAGATGAATAATTCATGCCTGTTCCGGGCAAGCCTACTGTCTTGCGAACTCCTGATTTCCCAAATGTCAGGTTTGCGCCCCGGGTTCCGAACGAGAAGGATATCCCTTGTTTACTTAAATTGAGGGTGATTCCCGGCAAAATTTTAATCCGTCTATAAAATCGAAATCCCATGGTTTTTAACTTTTTAGCACTACACCTGCCTCTGCTCGTACACAGAGTCCTGCGCTCTATGATAAAGATAATCCAATTATTGTCAAGAACGAATGGAATAAATCCAAGGCAACGCGTTACCTCATAATTCAGGGCGCCGAAAAAATAGCCATAGATAACCATAAAATAAGCCACGAAAAAGGAAACCACACGAGAGCTCACCGAGGCGTATTTTTCTCTCCACACAGAAAGCAACTTTATTCTTTCTTGCTTACTCATTGTAAGCTGAATACGTTTGGTACTATCTCTTTATTTCTGAGACTTCAAGTTTTCAAAAAAATTCTTTTTTCGTTTTTTGCGACCCATCGGTAACTTTATTTTTGAGGCAATGCGGCATCAAGCTTTCAGAAAATTCTTTTTTCCCGTTTTTTACGTCCCTTCGGTGACTTTATTTTTGAGGCAATGCGATGCGCTGGGCGATTGACGATTTGTCTTGACAAAGCGGCCACAAAAGCGTATCCTACGTGTCCCTGCTGATGCCGCCATACGAACAACGGAAGGCTGAGGGTTACAAAGCGGCACCTTCCACCCCAACCGTTCCTCCTGGTTTAAGGAGGAGCAACTACATACACAGACATGATCAACGAACTCATCACCGAGATGGTGGAAGCCGGTGTTCACTTTGGTCACCAGACCCGCAAGTGGCACCCGAACATGAAGAAGTTCATTCTCACGCAGAAGAACGGCATACATATCATCAACCTGGAGGAGACCGAGCGCTGCTTGGATAAAGCGGCCAAGTTCCTTGGCGAACTTGCTGCAAAAAATAGGAAGATCCTCTTTGTAGGCTGCAAGCGCCAGGCGCAGGAAGCCGTGAAGGAAGCCGCCGAGGCTACAGGCCAGTTTTATGTGAACTTCCGTTGGCTGGGCGGCATGCTCACCAACATGTCCACGATCAAGAAGAGTATCTCTCGCCTTGAATACCTCGAAAACTTGAGCAGCCAGCCTGAGTATAAAAGCATGTCCAAAAAGGAGCTCGCTGCCCTCTCCCGCGAGCGCGAAAAACTGCTGCGCAACTTGCAGGGTATTCGCAAAATGGGTGGCGCACCTGACGCTCTCGTCGCTATCGGCGCTGATCACGAGGACATCGCTATCCGCGAGGCTCATATCTTGGGCATCCCGGTGGTGGTGCTCACTGACACGAATGCCGACCCGGACAGCGTGGATTACCCCATCCCGGGCAACGATGATGCGGTACGCTCCATCCGCCTCATCCTCAGCAAGCTTGTGGAGGTGATTAACCAGTCCCGCCCAGTGAAAGCGTAACCCTCTATTTTCTCTCATTATGGCTGAAATTACTGCACAAATGGTCAAGGAGCTGCGTCTGAAGACAGACGCCGGCATGATGGACTGCAAGAACGCCCTCGTGGAATGCGACGGCAACATGGACGAAGCCGTGAAGTACCTGCGCGAAAAAGGCATTGCCAAAGCCGCTAAAAAGGCCGACCGCGAAGCCAAGGAGGGCGTGGTTGCCACCGTAGTGGAGGGCAAGGACGGCGTCATCTACGAAATAAACTGCGAGACGGATTTCTGCTCCAAGGGCGACAAGTTCAAGGCGCTCGCGGCAGAGATTGGTCAGGTGCTCAAGGCATCAGCCGCCACCACGCTGGAGCAGGCTCTGGCCGTGCCCATGGGTGGCTCAACGGTGGAAACCTACATTGCGGAGCAATGCGCCTCCATCGGTGAGAACATGAGGCTGCGCCGCTTCGCGCGCTACACACTGACCGGCGAGGGCTCCATCACCTCTTACATCCACATGGGTGGCAAGGTGGGTGTGCTGCTGCAAGTGACCTGCACCAAGCCGGAGACGGCTGCCGCTGCGGATTTTGCAACGCTCTGCAAGGACATAACGCTGCATATCGCTGCCTGCGCGCCCAAGAGCGTGGATTCTTCCTCTCTGGATCCGGCCTTTGTTGCCGAGGAACAGGAAATTGCCAAGGCTCAGCTCATAGCCGAGGGCAAACCCGAAGCTCTGCTGGAAAAGATTCTTCCCGGCAAGCTCAAGGCGCTCTACAAGCAAAGCTGCCTGCTTAATCAGGAATTCGTGAAGGATCCCTCCATCACCGTGGAGAAGCTCGTCGAAAACACCGGCAAGTCGCTCGGCGACTCGCTGAAGGTGGTCGCTTTCGAGCGTTTCCAACTTGGCGCGTAAATCACCTTCATTTTTTCCGGGCTGCGTAGTTTCATTTTCCAAACTACGCAGCCTCTTTCTTTCCTATCCGCACCTCAAAATTCTCCACACCAAAGGTGTGCATTAATCTAAACCATAAATCGTAAGTGGGCAGACCCCATCTGCCACCGGCTCCGCCAAATTTCCGCAGCCTCGCTGCGCATTATTTATAAATCGTAAATCGTAAATCGTAAATGTCTTGCATCGCCGCCATCGCTACCCCACCCGGCGTGGGCGCACTCTCCGTGATCCGCATCAGTGGACCACAAGCGCACGCTGTATTGCAGGCCGCCACGGGACGTAGCACCCCCCTGCCCCCCCGCATGGCCACGTTAGTGCATGTGCGCACAGCGACCGGAGAAATACTGGACGAGTGCATGGCCACCTGCTTCTACGCGCCTGCCAGCTTCACCGGGGAGGATGTGGCGGAGCTCACTTGCCATGGCGGCATGCTGGTAACGCAGCGCGTGCTGGAGCGTTTGTTTGCCTGCGGCGCACGCCCGGCGGAACCCGGCGAGTTCTCCCGACGCGCCTTCGAAAACGGAAAAATCGACCTCACCGCCGCCGAGGCCATCATGGACATCATCAACGCCGGGAGCGACTTGGCCCTGCGTGCCGCACAATCCCAGCTTTCCGGCGCTATTTCCCGCCCTGTGCAGGCAGCCATCGATGCCCTGCTCACCCTGGCCGCCCACTTGGAGGCCTACATCGATTTCCCGGAGGAAGACATCTCTCCGCAAACCATGGCGGACATGCAGACAACGATCAACAATGTGGAGACCTCGCTCACTCAGCTGGTCGCTACCGCAGATTCCGGTCGTCTGCTGCGCGAAGGCGTGCGCACAGTCATCATCGGCGCTCCGAATGCCGGCAAATCGAGCCTGCTCAACCGCCTGCTCGGTTTCGAGCGCGCCATTGTCAGCCCCACCCCCGGCACCACGCGCGACACGGTGGAGGAATCTTTCGCCCCGGGCGGCATACTGCTGCGACTCATCGATACGGCAGGGCTGCGCGACAGCGATGATGCACTGGAACAAGCGGGAGTAGAACGCACTCGCCAAGCACTGCGCTCTGCCGACCTCGTGCTGGAGATGCAGGACGCCACGACGCCGCCCTCCGAACTGCCTGCGGATATCCCGGAGAATGTGCCGCACCTGACGCTGCTCAATAAATGTGACCTGCCGGAGCACGCCTCGCGTTCCCACCAACCCGGCCTCCGCATCTCGGCCCACACCGGCGCCGGCATTCCGGAGCTGTATCAGGCCATTACCTCTCTCTTTGGCATGCAATCCGGCGAGGCTGAGACCTCCGCCGCCATCAACACGCGCCATTTGCACGCGCTGCGCAGTGCGCTTTCTTCACTGCATGCCGCATCCGACGGGCTGGCGGAGCATGTTCTGCCGGAGCTCATTGCCGTTGATCTGCGTGCGGCCTTGGATGCCCTCGGCACTATCACCGGAAAAGTCGATACGGAAGACCTGCTCTCCCGCATCTTTTCCACCTTCTGCGTCGGCAAATAAAATCCCGCAGTCGGTGAGGACTGCGGGATGAGAATGCTAACCTACGCTGTTGCCGATTACTTGAGCAGCATCTTGAAATCCACCACGGCAGCGCGCTTTGCTGTGACAAGCACCGGGTTGCCATCGATGGCCTTGATCTCAGGAATTTCGAGCACAAGCTGCTGCACCTTGCGGAGAGTGTCGGCCAAGGCATCCACGGCTTTCGGGGCTTCACCACGCACGCCGTTGAGTATCTTGCCGACCTTCGTCTCCTTAATCATGGCGTCAAAGTCATCCGCAGGCAGGATGCGCATCGTGGTGTCGCGCATAACTTCCGTGTAAATGCCGCCGGTTCCGAACACCATCACGCGGCCGAAGTTCTTGTCGCTGTTGACGCCAATAATGGTCTCGGTTCCCTTGGTAATCATCTCCTGGATGAGGACGGATGCTCCCTTGAGTTGGAACTTTTCGATGGAGTTCCACAAGCCGCTCCACGCCTCCTGGAAGGTGGCATCGTTGTGCACGTTCAGGTAGATACCTTTCATTTCCGTCTTGTGCAGCGCATCGGGGGCGGATAGTTTGAGCACAACCGGACTGGGGAAGATGTTGTGGCAGAACTCCAGCGCTTCTTCCTTGGATGTGAAGTTGGCGCTCTTCGGATAGTCGATGCCGTAGTGATCCATGAGCTTGTTCACCGTCTCCTGCGGCAAGGAAGCGAGCCCCGCCTGCTGGGCAGCGGCGATGGCATCGTGTAACTCCTGCGGTATCGGCTTGGTTTCCACTGTCGCAAGTTTCTTGCCGCGGTACGCCATCTGCGCCTTGAGCATGCCGAGCAGACGCACCACGTCCGCCGGATACTCGTAAGTGAGGACATGCGCCGCAGAAAGCAGCTTGCGCCCGGCATCCACATGCGCCCCGCCCACGAAAGAGCAGAAGATGTTCACCTCCTTGTACTGCGGCGCCAGGCGTATGATGGCCTCGGCCGTGCCGGTAGGATCGGTGACGCGCTGCGGTGTGAGCAACACAAGGATGTTCTTATACTCGCCGCTCTCGCAGAGGACGCGCAGGGCGTTTTCATAGCGGTCGGCCTTGGCATCGCCCACCACGTCAATGGGGTTGCCCAGCGACGCTTCCGGCGTGAGTACGGCTTTGAGAGCCTCGATGGTCTTCTCGCTCGGTCGTGCCAAGTCAAGTCCGGCATCCTCACACAAATCCGAAGTGAGCACCCCAACGCCGCCGGCATTGGTGAGTACGGCCACCTGCCCGCCGAAGTCCGTGTGGTTGCAGTACTGCAAGATCTCCAACAGTCCGAAGAGTTCGCGGTCGTTGTACGCTTGGATGGCGCCCGCGCCTTGCAGGGCTATCTCCAGCACGCGATAATTGGGGGCCAGTGACCCGGTGTGGGAAAGCGACGCTGCCTGTGCCTTGCTGCTCTTGCCCGGCTCCATGATCACGCAGGGCTTGGTATCCGAAACGTGCTTGAGAACTTCCAGGAAGTGGCGTCCCTGCTTAAGCGATTCCAGATAGAAGACGAAGGCGGAGGTGTTCGGATCGTCCTTCAGCGCATCCAGCAGCACATCCTCCCCCATCACCGCTTTGTTGCCGATGGAGATGAAGTGAGAAAAGCCGATGTCCTTGCCGGCCGCCCAATCCATGATAGCGGAACAATACGCACCCGACTGCGAGATAAACGCCACGTTCCCCTTCTTCGGGAAACCATCCGCGAAAGAGGCGTTCACTTGGTCATAGGGGGAAATATGTCCCAAGCAATTCGGCCCCAACAAATTAATTCCGTTGTCCAAGCACTTCTGCGCGATGCGTTTCTCAAGCTCCTTCTCGCCCACTTCAGCAAAGCCGGCCGTGATGATGGATATGTTTCGTGTACGATTCACAACGCACGCATCAATCACTGGCTCCGTAAAGCGAGCCGGAACAAGTATCACCACCAAATCCATCGGTTCGGGCAACTTGTCCACCGAGGCATAGCACGGCTTCCCGTACACCTCCTGTCCATCCAGTTTCGGGTTGACCCCATAGAGTTTCCCGCTGTACCCGGCGGCAATGATATTGTTGAAAACAACTGCACCCAGTTTGGAGGGGTTGTCCGACACGCCCACAACTGCTATGCTCTTCGGCTGAAAGAATGATTCCAGTGACATGGCTCGTAATCTTTGTTTATGAAAAAGTGAGCCCCGCCTCGCAAGGGGGGGCTGCGCCGTAATCCTAGCACTTTATTTCCCCCTTTGCAAGCCTCTTCCATCATCTTTTCTAAGAAAATTTAGTTATGACTTTGTGAAGCTTTTCCTCAAACTCTGCATCGAAAATCAAAAATCGTAAATGCCCGACCCATTTTTCAACGCGTTTGAACTCCTTCCTTGACATACCGCGCTCTTTCGGGGTATCATGGGGCATCAATTCGGTTTAACTCACTCCACCATCATCACCATGCAAAAGCTCATCGAAACCGTAGGTCGGTATCTCCTCACCGTCACCAAACCCCTGCTCAAGCATCCTGAACAAGCCGAGCTGCGCGTGGCACAAGCGGCCGACAACAACATGGTACGCTTCCGCCTAGTGGTCTCACCGGACGACATCCCCGTGCTCATCGGACACAACGGGATGACCGCCTCTGCTATTCGTTCCTTGGCCAAAGCCGCAGGAGAAAAGCAAGGCAAGCGCGTGGTGGTGCGCATCATTTCCAGTGACGAGGTGGATGAATGAGTGAGGCTGAGCAGCCACCGACCGTTGACAGCGGCCATTTATTTGACGCGCCGACTGCCTTGCCCGCGGTACGTGTGCTGGTGGACGGACTGAGTGATATGGTGCTCGATTACGCTGTACCGCCGGGAATGCAGGTGCAGCGAGGATGTCGCGTGGAAGTGCCGCTACGCAGTCGACAAACGACCGGCACCGTGCTCACCCTAGTGGAGGAGCAGCATGATTACACGCTCAAACCACTCTTGCGACTTATCGAAGAGGAGCCCGTCGTATCCTCCACCCTCATGGATTTAGCAGAGTGGGCCGCCGCGTACTACGCCGCACCTGTGGAGCAAATGCTGCGCTGCATCGTGCCCGAACCGGTGCGCCGCGAACGCCACGATGAAAAGACAAGAAAATTTGTACGTCTTCTGCGCAGGCCAACGGATGACGAGCTGAACAAAATTAACGTCAGGGCTCCGCGCCGCGCCGCTATTCTACGCTATCTGATGGGGAGCGAGGATGAGGGCGAGTTCTTGAGTACGTTGGGTGGCCCCCCCGCACTTGCCCCCTGTCGCGCGTTGGTCGAACTAGGGCTGATCAGTATGGAAGAGAGAACCGTGCACCGTGACCCCGCCGGCACAGAAACCTTTGCTCCGAGCGTCCCTTTAACCCTTAATGATGACCAGCGTCAAGCCCTGGATGTGATTCTGGAAGCCTTCGGCAACGGGAATACGAAACCTATCCTCCTGCAAGGAGTCACCGGCTCCGGCAAAACCGAGGTCTATCTGCAGGCAGCGGCGCATGTGATGGCGCAAGGAAAGGGTGTGCTCATTCTGGTGCCGGAAATATCGCTCACTCCCCAGACAATGGCACGCTTCAAGAGCCGTTTTGCTGAGCAACCGGGCGCCGTTGCCATTTTGCACAGCGCAATGAGCGATGGAGAACGCTTTGACGAATGGCACTCCATCCGCCGCGGTCGCGCCCGCATCGCTATCGGTCCGCGCTCGGCTCTCTTTGCTCCCGTCACCAACCTCGGGCTCATCATTGTGGATGAGGAACACGACTCCTCCTACAAGCAGGAAAACAGCCCCCGGTACCACGGTCGAGACCTTGCTGTCATGCGTGCGCGCATGGAAGGCGCAACCATTGTGCTGGGCTCGGCCACGCCTTCGCTGGAATCGATTTTAAATGCCCGCCGTGGCAAGTACCAACTTGTCCGCATGGATAAACGGGCGGATGACCGCCGCTTGCCCCTCACTCGCGTGCTGGACATGCGCAGCGAGCCGAAGGACAAGCGCTACCTGGGCATCCTCTCCGAACGTTTGCGCAGTGCGCTGGAAGAGCGCCTGCACAAAGGCGAGCAATCCATCCTGCTGCTCAACCGTCGCGGTTTTGCGCGCGCTCTACAGTGCCCGGATTGCGGTCACGTGGTCACTTGCGAACACTGCGCCTTACCCCTCACCTACCACCTTACGGAGAATCGCCTAGTATGCCATATCTGCGGGTATCGCGCCGTCGTGCCGGAACGGTGTCCGGAATGCAACTCGCGCGGCATCTTGCTGGAAGGCTATGGCACGCAGAAGGTGGAGACCGTGCTCAAACGATGTTTCCCGGAAGCGCGCATTTGCCGAGTGGATGCGGATGTGACCGCGCGCAAAAACGCCCTGCGAAATATCCTTGCGGATTTCCGCGCGCACAGCATCGATATTTTGCTCGGCACGCAGATGATCTCCAAAGGGCTGGACTTCCCGGGCGTAACACTCGTGGGCGTCCTCAATGCAGATCTCGGACTTTGTGTGCCGGACCCCCGCGCGGCGGAACGAACTTTCCAGCTGCTCACCCAAGTGGCCGGACGCGCCGGGCGAGGCGAGATAGAAGGCGAGGTCATCATCCAGACTTTCTCCCCGCAGGCTGCCGCCATTCAATTTGCTCGCCGACATGATACGGACGGCTTTGCCGACAACGAGCTTGGCTTGCGCGAGAAGTTTGCTTTCCCTCCCTTCTCACACCTTGCCGTACTCACAGTGCGCTCCGAACATGAGGAAACGGCCGCCTTTGCTCTCTCCACCCTGCACAAACGATTGCTCGAGGTGCTTCCTCCGCAGGTGGAAATTAGCGAGCCGCTCCCTGCTCCCCTGCCCAAGGCCTACGGGCAGTTCCGCTTCCAATGCGTCCTCAAGGCCAAGCGCGTCCGAATTATCTCTGAGATCGTTTCCGCCGAGATCAGCCGCCTCTCCCCCGGCGATTCTGTCACCGTGACTCTCGATGTTGACGCCTACAACTTCATGTAGCGTTACTTCATCAGCCCTTGCTTTTGCAGCAGAGCATCCGGATTGGGATCCCGCCCCATGAAATTGCGATACAGTTCTTCGGCTGGCTTACTGTCACCCTTGGACAAGATTTGTTCGCGATAGTCGGCGCCCACGGACGTGTTAAGTATTCCCTCTTTCTGGAACCGCGTGAAGACGTCCGCTGCCAACACCTCCGACCACTTGTAGGAGTAATAGCCGGCCGCATAGCCCCCCGATATGCAGTGTGTGAGCGTGCGCATGATGGACGGTGTATCGCAGCTGTACGGCGCTTTCCACGGTGCGAGCAACTCACGCGTCGCCACGTCCAATTCCTTGTCGCAGAATTTCTCAGCGTAATGCGTGTGCATTTCCATGTCGAGCTTGGCGATACACAGCTGGCTCATATCCTCGTACGCGGGGAAGAAGAAGCGCATTTTTTGCATCTTTTGCAGATAATCATCCGGTATGCACTCGCCGGTTTGGTAATGGGTGGCAAAGGTGCGCACACTCTCGGACTCCCAAGCCCAGTTCTCATTCATCTGGCTGGGCAGCTCTACAAAGTCCCATGTCACACTCGTGCCGCAGTGTGAGCGCAGTTCAGTATTACCCAGCATGCAATGCATCATGTGCCCAAACTCGTGGAACACGGTTTCCACATCGTAATGCGAAAATAAAGCCGGTTTTCCTTCCGTTGCCGGGCTCAAATTGCCCACGAGTACTGCCAGATGCGGCGTGTGCGGTCGTCCCTCGGTGGCGGGCTCGCCGTAATCCAACGGCTGCACCCATGCACCGCCACGCTTCGTGCTGCGCGGGAACAAGTCCATGAAAAACGACCCCAAGTGAGCGCCGCTTTTCGCATCGCGCACGGCAAATACACGCACCTCCGGGTGCCATACCGGCACGGCATCTTGCGATGCGGGGGTATCCTGCCCAGCGTAGCGAACGGGCTGCTCCTCGATGCGTATCGAATACAGCTTCTCAAAGATGGCGAACATGCCTTTCAGCACATGATTGCACTCTTGGTAGGGACGCAGCAGTTCTGTATCGAACGAAAAACGCTCTTTGGCGAGTTTGCGCATGTAGTACGCCGTGTCCCAGGGGTTGAGCTTATCCGTTTTACTGCCCTTGCTCTTGGAAATGAAATCCAGCAGCTGCGAGACCTCCCCGTCAAACGCCGGTTTCACTTTTCTCATCATGTCGTCGACAAAATCCATGGCCTTTTGTCCGCTCTTGGCCATGCGGTGCGCAAGGGTTAAATCCGCAAAGGAACGGAATCCCAGCAGTTCCGCCATCTCTTTTCTCAACTCCATCACACGCGCCACGATCTCCGCATTGTCGTAGGGCGCCTTGCATCCCACGCTCGAAAGCGCTTCCCAGCATTTTTTGCGCGTAGCTTCCACATCGCAGCACCGGATTACTTCGCGGGCGCTCGGCTCTTGCAGAGTGATGAGCCACTTGGGCTCCTCGGGCGTGCCATATCCCGCCTTTTGTGCGTCGCTCTGGGCGCGTTGCATCCATTCCTCAGTCATACCCGCCAGCTGAGCAGGATCACTCACCACCCACTGCCACGAGTTGGTGGCATCCAGCACATTTTTATCAAACCGATGGGTGAGCGTGGAAAGCTCACTGAGTATCTGTGCGAGCCTTGCCTTCTGTTCCGCGTTCAAATCCGCACCACTGTCGCGGAACATATCCACCACCTGCTGCACGTAGCGCTTCTTCTCAGGCGAAAGTTGATTGACCCATGGAGCCGCCGCTGCCGCCTTAATTACTCCCCACAACTTTTCATCCGATGTGATCGAGGCGTTGAACAATGACATCTCCGGAAGCAGCTTCTCTTGCACGCGCCGCAAGTCTTCGCTGTCCATGGTGGATGCCATAGTGTGCAAATACGATCCTACTTGCTCCATCTCGCGCGGTGCGCTTTCAAAGGCGGCAAACACATTCTCGTAATTTGCCTCCTCCGGCTTGAGTTCGCGTATTTTTGCCAACCTTTCCTTGGCCAGCTTCATACCAGTCCGGATATCGTCAGCTCCCTGCTTCGCGGTAAATTCGCTCCACTCCGGATACAATCCACATTCGTAAAGAGGATGCCTTTGCTCACCCTGCTGTGCCCCCGACACGACTGCTGCCAGAAACATCACCACACCTGTTGCCAATTGATCGATTCTCATCTTACTCATACATACGTTGGCACTCTCCCGTTTCTATCATCTAAAATTGCCCCCTTCCATGTGTGTTTGCCCTAGCGTGTGGTGCAGGGCAAACGCATTTGAGAGAAGGCCATCAACAGAGTAAAAGCTCTTATTGACTGATATCCCCGTTTATACGTATCAAAATCATCACAACAACCGGTCATCATAATGATGGATCTAGAGGAATCTCTGCATACGTTAATGATCCGAAAAGAATCTGCGCAATGCGCACATTATTAATAAATCGTACATAGGCAACCGCATTTTCTAATGCGGTTGCTCTGGCGTATGGTGAAAAATACTTTACAAAACAGGTGGCTTGTGCTACAAGGGGCGGTCATGCGAGAGGATGCAAAACGAGCTATCGAACAGGGGGGATTACGACGCGATGAAGCACGGGAGTTGATCGAAAAAAGTGAAGAAGAACTTTTCGCCGGTGCGACGGAACTACGCGAACATTTTTTCGGCAACAAAATTGAAATCTGCTTTATCATTAATGCAAAAAGCGGAAATTGCAATATGAATTGCCGCTTCTGCTCGCAGAGTGGGTTTAACAGCACGCAAATCGAGAAATATCCCTTCAAAAGTGAGGAAGAACTTGAGGACATTGTGCACGAGTGGGAGGAACTGCCGGTGGCCAGATGTGGTATTGTAACTTCTGGTGGAGCCCTGACAGATGCCGACGTGGAGAAGTTGGCGCGTTTCATGGAGAAGAGGCGACAGGCCGGCAAAAAGACGCCGAAAATCTGCGGTTCTCTGGGTCGATTGAAAGACCATGCCATTGAGCGACTGAAGCAAGCCGGGCTCACACGACTGCACCATAATTTGGAAACTAATGAGTCGTTTTATCCCAAGATCTGTACTACCCAAACTTGGCGTGACAGGCTTGACACTGTCCACTGCGCTCAAAACGCTGGGCTCTCTGTGTGCTGCGGCGGGCTTTTTGGTCTCGGTGAAACATGGGAGGACCGCCTGTCCTTTGCTGAAGAATTGCGAGGCAACGGCATACGCAACATCCCTCTGAACTTTCTCTACCCGCACCCCGGCACCCCCCTGGCAAACCAGCCGGTCATGCCGGCAGAAGAGGCTCTGCGCATCATTGCCCTCTTCCGTTACATGATACCGGATGCCACCCTGCGTGTCTGCGGCGGACGCATAAGCGTGCTGAAGGACCGGCAGTATGATATGTTCGCAGCCGGTGCCAACGCCATGATGAGCGGCAATTATTTGACCATTCCCGGTGCCGGGATCCACACAGACTTGGAAAAACTGCGCGAACTGGCGCTGGAACCGGTCGGTTAGCTGAGCAAGCGCCTTCGTACGCCGCACAGGAGTTTAACCCGGCCCCTGCCTTGCCTCCCCGCGCAACGCGCGCGAATTCCTCAAATCGTACATCGTCCATCGTACTTCGTACATGCCAACCGCATTTTCTAATGCGGTTGCATTGGTATGGCTGGCACGGCAAACGCATTTGAGAAAAGTTCATCAACGGATGAAATGCTCTTATTGGTTGATATCACCGTCCATACGTATCAAAAATCATGACAACAAGCACTCATCATGCTGATGGTTATAAAGAAGCCCCTGCATACGTTGACGATTCGAAAAATTCTGCGCAATGCGCACATTATTAATAAATCGTACATCGTAAGTTGACTCACCGGCACCACCCTGCCGGTTCGCCCTTCGGGCAGCGCATACGCGCTGTCCATACGCACTTACAGCCGTCGTGCGTGTTGTAAATCGTACATAGGCAAACGCATTTCTAATGCATTTGCCCTGGTATGGCTGGCAGTACTCTTGACAAAACTCCCCCTGAAAGCTATGCTCGCACGTATGACAACGGATTTGATTATCATCGGTGGTGGACCTGCCGGCTATGTGGCGGCCATTCGCGCGGCGCAGTTGGGCAAGAAGGTGATTTGCATTGAAAAGGAGCGTGTGGGAGGAACCTGCCTCAATTGGGGATGCATACCGACCAAAGCCCTGCTGGAGAGTGCGGAGATGTTTCGTAAAATGGCTCAAGGAGCAAAAGCGTACGGTGTAAACGTGCAGGAGGTAACTGCTGATTGGGAAGCCATGGTTGCGCGCTCACGTGCAGTGAGTGATCGTTTGTGCAGCGGTATTGAGTTTCTCTTCAAAAAACACGGCATTGAGCGTCTGCAAGGCACGGCTTCTGTCCCCGCCCCGGGTGAGGTGACGCTCACCGCTCCGGATGGCACTATTTCGAATCTCCAAGCCTCCAAAATTCTGATCGCTACCGGCGCGCGTACGCGCGAGATTCCCGCTTTTCCCATGGATGGCACGCGCATCATCGGCAGCAAGCAAGCCCTCACCCTGCCCAAAGTCCCCGCAAGTATGCTCGTCATCGGTTCTGGTGCCATTGGCTCCGAATTTTCCTATCTGTACAGCTCCTTGGGCTGCAAAGTCACTCTAGTGGAGGCTTTGCCCAACCTGCTGCCTAACGAGGACGATGAGGTGAGCAAAACTATGGAGCGTGCCTTCAAGAAACGCGGCATCACCTGCTTGGTGGGAGCCAAGGTGGAAAGTGTATCCACCTCGGAAAGCGGGGTGAAAGCGCATATTACTCGTCCCGGCAAGCCGGATGCCGACGTGGAAGCAGAGATTTGCCTGGTGGCCGTGGGTGTTGTGCCCGTTGTCCCGGATGTGCAGGGATTGCAGCTTACCGAACGCGGCTTTGTGCAGGTGAATGAGCGCTATGAAACGAATCTGCCGGGTGTGTTTGCCGCGGGCGACTGCATCGGTGGTATCATGCTGGCACATGCCGCCAGTTTCGAGGCTGTTCAGGCGGTGGAGGGCATGTTCCTGCCCGGCTCAACACCGAAAAAACCCACCTTGGTTCCCGGCTGCACTTATTGCCACCCACAGGTCGCTAGCGTCGGCAAGCGCGAGCGCGAACTCAAGCAGGCCGGTATCTCTTACAAGGTCGGTAAATTTCCCTTCCAGGCTATTGGGCGTGCCGTGGCGGCAGGAGAGACAGAGGGCTTCGTGAAACTTCTCTTTGGCACGGAGCACGGCGAGTTGCTGGGCGCTCACATCGTGGGTGAAGGCGCCACGGAACTCATCGCCACGCCTCAGTTGGGCATTTCAGCTGAACTTACGGATGAAGACCTGCACGCTGTGATTTTTGCGCATCCAACCCTTTCCGAAGCCATCCACGAAGCCACTTTGGCGGCTGATGGTATACCCGTCCATGCTTGATTACCATGGCTCGCAAATTTTATTACGACACCGGAGAGGAAAAGGTCGGACCCATTACCGGGCACGACTTGCTTCGCTTGCGGGCCGAGGGTAGTATTGCTGATGACACTTGGGTGCGCCGCGCTGACTCTGCTACTTGGCGACATCTCTCCGAGGTGGATTTGCGCAAGGAAGAGGAGGAAGAAGTCAATCCTTCGCTCTGGCGTCTGCTAACGCGGCATATGAGCTGGAGCGGCCTACTGCTTTTCGTTGCTGTTGTCATTGTACTGGGAACTCTGTTCGTTGGCTTGGTGTCCGTTGCAGGACCATTGTTGCTCATTTTCTTGATAATTTGGCTTCTGAGTCGGCTTGTTAAAAGCTGAACTCCCTCATGCAACATTCCATGCCGAACGCCCGCACACGACTCCTCGATATCTCGTTTACTTTCAGCTCCAGCCATCCGCGCAACACGCACATTATTAATAAATAGCGCATCGTGCAGAGCAACCGCATTTCTAATGCGGTTACCCTGAGGTCTAAGGGAAAGGACAAGGAGGCCTAAGACAGGGACCAGAAGTGTATCTGAATCAACGATATTGCGTATAGTTGCGCTCCGAGTAGAGCATAGATTCTGGGGAGCGGATAAGA
>CANRJD010000034.1 GCA_947630815.1 uncultured Akkermansia sp.
TACGATGGCAGCCACCCGGGCAACCACATACACGGACGTGTGCAATGGGGCGGTTTCATGCATGCGGATGGGTATGGCGGTGCTTTCAATTACAAGACGATGGATTGTCTGGCGGATCCAGACAAATTGCAAAAATCAGCTTGGGGCGTAGCGCATGAATTCGGGCACGTGAATCAAACGCGACCGGGTATGAAATGGGGCGGTACCACGGAGGTGACTAACAATATTTGCTCCTCCGCTGTCAACTATTTCTTCACACCGGGAGAAACACGGTTGGAGCATGAAGAAAGCGATAACGCCGACAAAAACTACATGCGAGGCGGCCGATTCGACTGCTTCATACACAGCGCAGTGGTCGAACACCAGGTGTGGCAATTCCAAGCGGGAGCGGATCATGGATTGAATGCGCCGCTCAAGCGTTTGGAGGGAGGAGACCCGTTCGTGGCTGTCATGCCATTCTGGCAGCTCTATTTGTACAACACAAGAGCTCGTGGTAATGAGCGATTTTTGCCCGATATCTACCACGACGTGCGCGTAACGGATGAAAGCAAGATGACTAATGGAGAGTTGCGGATGCTCTTCATCAAACGAGCGTGTGATGCGGCGAAACTCAATTTCTCACAATATTTCCTGCAGGTAGGCATGGCGGCTCCTATTGATCGTGAGGTGGATGACTACGGAATCTACTTCGTCACGGTGACCGAGAAGATGGTGCAGGAAGTGTTGGATTATGCCTCTCGCTACCCTGAACCCGACTCAACAGTTATTTGTTACATCTCGGCCAACAATGTGGATATCTTCCGCAACAAGCTGCCCATAGAAAAATCACCGAATGCGCCGGACATTCAGCTGCCTATTAAACAGGTGGATATTCCGCCCGATGCGTGGAAAAATGCCGTAGCATTTGAGGCGTACAACGGCGATCGTCTGTTGCGCGTTTCCATTCGCGGTCTCAATCACAAGGACAATGAAACCACCACAGTTATTTGTCCACCTGAGACGGATAGCTTGAAAGCCGTGCAGTGGGACGGCAAACGAATAACCATCGCCCGGCTTTCCGATGACCCGGAAGTGCGACGAAAGTGGAAGGAGGGTGTCAAACTAAGCCAGCTTTTCCGAGCCATACGCAACAGGAAGGGCAAGGATTTGAAAGAAGAACTGACCGGAGTTGATGTCAATGCAGTAGTTGGTGAAAACGGGAATACGCTGTTGGAGGAAGCCATTGTGCAGCAAAACCTCAGTGCAGTGAAAACACTGCTGACTGCGGGGGCAAACCCGAATACTTCGAGTCCCAAAAATGGCAAAACTCCCCTGCACGTGGCGGCAGGATACGACAACGCAGAAATTGTGGAAACTCTACTGAAGGCGGGTGCGAATCCGATGGTGCAAGCCGGTAATGGCGCCTACCCAATTCACGAAGCCGTTTGGTACGAAAAGCCTGCTCCCCTGCGCGTTCTGTTGCCGTACTACCGCGAGATGAACTTTAGCCCGGATGGTTGGGGTAATGGCTACCCGGTGACCATGGCTCTCTCCAGGAAAAACCCGCAGTTGCTCAAGGAGATTCTCAAGGCTGGATTGGATGTGAATGACAAACGATTTGCCAAAGAACCTCTGCTCACCATTGCCGTCAAAAACAATCGCGAGGACATGGTAAAACTGTTGCTCAAGGCTAAAGCTCGCAAGGGAGCCCCAGATGCCCATGGGAAAAAAGCTTTGTACTACGCCAAGGGGAGCATCCGCGACCTGCTCAAATAAAGCAACATCAGCTATTTTTGTGGTGGATGAGCGAGTAGGCAAAGTCACGCATGCGGGCAAAGAGGGCGTAGAGACCGGGGGTGAGGAAGATTCCGAAGAGTGTAGCGAGCATCATGCCGCAGAAGGTTGTGATGCCTATTTCTTGGCGGCTGGCTGCGCCGGAGCCGGTGGCGACAACCATGGGCAGAACACCGAAGATGAAGGAAATAGCCGTCATGAGCACGGCTCGGAAACGGAGGCCGGCGCCATTCATTGCAGCCTGCTTGATGGGAGTGTGATTCTGCTCATGATCCTCCTTGCTGAATTCCACCATGAGGATGGCGTTTTTGGCTGATAAGCCGATGAGCATTAAGATACCCAATTGCACATAAATGGAGAGTGATAAACCGAAAAGGTGTACGCCCATGAGAGCGCCAAGTGTGGCGACGCTCACCGTAAGCATAACCGGAACCGGGGTTGTCCAACTTTCGTACTGCCCTACAAGGAAAAGGTACGCAAAGAGGATAGCCAAAGCGACCAGCATGCCGATTTTCCCGGTGTTCTGGCGCTCTTGGAAAGAGAGATCCTTCCAAGAGACCATCCACTGACGGTTATTGCCGGCCTGACGCTCTTCTTGGTTGATCTCTTTGATCGTATCTTCAATGAGTTGCATGACTTCTCCGGAACTCACGCCGGGAGCGGGCATCACCGTGATGTCCGCGCTCATGTACTGATTAAAGCGGGCGTACTGAGCCGGTCCCATGGCGTAGGAGAGCGAACACACTGCGGAGAGGGGAACCATAAGCCCTTTCTCATTACGCACCATTTGATTAAGGATGTCATCCGGTGTGCGACGGTCGTGCGTGGCTCCCTGTATCATCACCTTAAAATTGAAGCCGTTAAGAGTATAATCATTTACATAGGAGGAAGCCATCACGCTTTGCAGCGTACTGAAAATTGTGTTCACCGGGATGCCGAGCGATTGCGCCTTGTCGCGGTTGATTTCCAGGCGAATCTGTGGGTTTTCGGCGTTGTATTCACTTCGAGCGAGCGAAACCTTATCGGGGTGTGCCTGCAAGCGCTGTTGAATTTCTTTGACCATGTTGCCCATATCCAGGGTAGTTGCATCGCCGGAAACCTGCAATACCATGGACACGCCGCCCGTGATTCCCAAGCCCATGATCGCAGGTGGCGTGACCGCCATAATGGAGGCCTCCGGGATATCGGCGCAGGCTTCATTCACGCGCTGGGCAATGGCGGAAACGTGAAGATCCGGGGTCATGCGCTCGCTCCAGTTTTTGAGCTGGATAATCATCATGGCACTGCTCTCTCCGGATCCGGTTGTAAAGCTGTAGCCGCTTTGGGCGCTGACGGCACGGATGCCGGGGATCTTGCTTACGCGTTCTTCAAGCTGTCGCAGCACCTTGTCCGTACGCTGTTTAGCAGTGGCGGTACCCTCCATGGTAATCATCACAAAGAGCGCGCCTTTGTCCTCGGTGGGCACAAACGAGTTTTTGATCATTCCCGGAGCCAGGAAGTCTGCAAAGTGCAGACCGCCGGAATTGGGGGCGGCTCCCTTCATCACGGGAGCTTTTTTCTGCTGACCGCCATGCACAAGGTTTTGCCACCAAATCGGAGAGCCATTGAAATACATGTAGTTGGCTCCCAGAACGGCCAGAAGCACCAGCACCGTGAGCCATGCATTGCGCACCAGGATTCCCGCGCCGAAGAGGTAAATGCGCCTTCCAATCTCCATGAACTTGTTGAATGGCCAGAACAGCAATGTGAAAAAGCGGTTTTCTTTGGAGCCGGCTGGTTTTAGAATGAGAGAGCAAAGGGCAGGGGAGAGCGTGAGGGCATTGAAAGTCGAAATACACAGTGCCACGCACATCGTCACAGAAAATTGAGTGTATATCACTCCCACCATGCCGCCGTAGAAGGCAATGGGAACGTACACGGCCAGTGTCACCAGCGTGGTGGCGATGATAGCTCCGGTAATTTGGCGCATGCTCTTGAGGGTGGCCTCCTTGGGCGACAGCTTCTCCTCTTGGATAAGACGCATCACGTTCTCCACCACCACAATGGCGTCATCCACCAGCGAACCGATCACCAAAATTAAACCGAACATGGTCAACACGTTGATGCTGTAGCCCAGCGCATACATGATCATAAACGCGCCCAGCAGGGAAATCGGAATAGCCAGCGCAGGAATGAGTGTTGCCCTCCAATCCTGAAGGAACAGGTATGTGACCGCGACGACCAGAATGAGCGCCAGTACCAGCGTGAATACGATTTCCTCCATGGTGGCGCTGATGGCTTCCGTCGGGTCATAGCCCATTGTCCACTCCATGCCATCAGGCATATTCGGCTCTATTTGCTTCATCATCGCCTGCACGGCTTCCACTGTGGCCAAGGCGTTAGCTTCGTTGTTGCGGTGGATGATCATACCGACAGCATCCTTGCCGTTGAGACGGCTGTAGCCGGAGTTCCATTCGGCACCGAGCTCGATGACGGCAATGTCCTTGAGTTTGGTCACGTGTCCGTCCTCGCCGCGCTTCACGATGATGTCTCCGAATTGCTCAGCTGTGCGCAGGCGTCCGGTAGCTGTCACCTTGAAGGTGGCGTAGGACTGCTCATCCTCGGCGCCTACCGAACCTGCCGCTGCTTGGATATTCTGAGAAGAAATGGCATCATTAACATCCTGTGGGGTGATATTCAGCGCGCTCATGCGGGTGCTGTTCATCCACACACGCATGGCGTAATTGCGAGACGGGATGATATCCACCTCCGACACGCCGTCCACTTGACCGATGCGGTCACGTACATTCATGCGCACCCAGTTGGCGAGCTCCAGCACACTCATTTTATTTTCATCGCACATGAAGTTGATGAAACAGAGCATGTCACCGGAACGCTTGTGGATATTGTAGCCCGTTTGTTTGATCTCGGCAGGGAGTTTTGACTCTACTTGCTTGATGGCATTGGACACGTTCACAAAAGCCATGTCGTCATTTGTGCCGGTCTCGAAAATGAGGGTGAGCATGTAGGTGCCATTGTTGGCGCAAGTGGAGTAGAAGTAGAGCAGATTCTCCATGCCGATGAGCTGCTCTTCTACCGGGGCTGCAACGACTTCAGCCAATTCTTCAGCGCTGGCGCCGCTATAAGTCATTCGCACGCTGATGGTAGGCGGGGACACCTCTGGGTACTCGGCAATAGGCATCTTTGTGAGACACAGCAAGCCGCCCAGCATCATGAGGATGGAAACAACGAAGGCTAACTTCGGACGGTGAATAAAAAGATCGGAAAACATGGTCGTTTTTTGGGAAAAGATTTCTTATTGCTCGGAAACTACGGGAGTACCATCCTCCAATGCAGCGAGATTCGTTGTGATGACCTGATCACCTTGCTGCACTCCGTCATAAACTGGGATAAGACCATCGTCAGTGGCCGTGCCGCAATGAATTCGTGTGAGTTTGGCGCGACCGTTATGCAGCGTGTAGGCGTAATGCCCGCGGGTATCAGTAAGAACAGCAGCGGACGGGATGGCAGGAACAGGTTGATCACTACGTCGACCAACGCGAATGGTAACCACACCGCCGGGTTGCAGGATGTGTTCTTTATTTTTAAAAACACCCCAGATATTGATAGTATCCGTAGAAGCTTGCACTAAATTATCGCAGAAAGCCACGCGGCCTTTTTCTGGTAGCACCTTGCCGGTGGCAGTTACCAGTGAGATATCCGCATCCTCCGTCAGTTTATCCACCGTTCCGAAATGAGAGAGAATAGCACTTTCGCTCAGTGAAAATCGCACGTAGATGGGACTAAGTTGCACGAGCATGGCTAATGGTGACTTCATGTCAGCAATGTAATTCCCCTTGGAGAAATTTACGCGACCGATGCGCCCATCCATCCAAGCGCGTATCGTGCAGCGCGACAGGTTGTCCTTTGCAATAATCAGAGCCGCCTCAGCGCCGGATTTGAGGGCTAGAAGCTCATTGAGTGCGGCCTCAGCACTCTCCAATTCATCGCGACTTGTGGCGTTTCGTTTCACGAGTTCCTCTTGTCGCGCCAGCTTGGTACGGGCATCGGCGATACGCACATCCAGTACACTGATGGCAGATTGTTGGGCATCTACCATGGCCTGGTAACGGGTGGGGTCGATGGAGAAAAGAATATCCCCTTTCTGCACGCGATCACCCTCCTTGAAGGTCGGTTCTGCCAGAATGCCTTGCACGAGTGGGCGTATGTCCACTCGGTTGATGGCTTCCACACGCGCGCCATTGCATTCCAGCACAGTGGGATCGGCAATGAGTTTGGCTGTGGCCACTTGCACGGGCACGGCGAGTTCCGCTTGCGATGCGCTGTCGGCTGAGGGTTTCGAGCTGCGCATACTCTTCTGCTCAGGGAACACCGGGACCACCTTCGCTCCCTGTCGCGTCTTGTGGGCGCCATCGGTGATCACCGTTTCCCCCGGTTTGAGGCCTTCGTAAATAGATTGGAGCCGTCCCCGGATAGCTCCGGATACCACATCACGTCGTGCCACTGTTCCGTCTTCGGCTACAGTATAAACGAAAGAGCCAGCAGCATCGTGCTGTACTGCGGTAAGTGGCACTGTCGTCACCTCCATTGTATCGGTGAGAGAGATCAACAAAGCTCCAATACCGCGGGGAATCAGCGTGTGTTCTTCGTTCGGGAAATTGGCCCATAAGGTGTAGGAATCTGTACTGCCCGACACCTGATTATCCACGATTTCTATCGTACCGGAAGAAGGATATTGGGCGCCGCTGGCAGTAATGAGCCGCACATCTGCCACAGAGCCAATGCGTCGTGGGCCACCGAACGCACCGTTTACATCCGATTGACTGAGCGGGAAGCGGACGTAGATAGGATCTACTTGGGTGATCGTGGCCAATTGTTCGTCGACGGTAATGTAGTTACCATTGGAGAATTCCACACGTCCGATGCGACCGGAGATTTCGGCGCGGATGGTGCAGTCTTCCAAGTCCTTTTTCGCTTTAGCGAGGTCAGCTTGAGCACCGGTACGGCTCGCTTTGAGCTCCTCCAGCTTGGCTAGGGCTGTTTCCATTTCCTCTTTGGATGTCGCAAAATCCGCTGCGAGTTTGGAAAGACGTCTATGATTATTGGTGGCGTATATAATCTGGGCATCAATACGTGCGAGGTCGGCCTCAGCTTGCTGCACAGCGGCCTGGTAGCGCAGTGGATCGATGCGGAAAAGCACGTCCCCTTCCTTCACCAGCGCCCCCTCCTTGCAATCAGTTGCAAGGAGAAGGCCTTCCACTGCCGCACGCACATGAACCGTACGAATGGCCTCCACATGGCCGATGCTACGGCGTGCGACATAGTCGTGTCCAGTGGTTGCTTTTTCTACCTGGACGTGCTCCGGCTGCCCGAGCATAGGCAAAGCCTGTGCCACCCCAATGATTGAAAGGGCACCTGTCAAAAAAACATACTTCATATACCAATTGTACGTATCTTTTGCTTCTCTTTTTACCACCGATATGCAACTTTCTTTTGAAAAATTGGGTTTATCTAATTGTATAGATTTGCCAAAATGTGTCTGCTTAGGTGTTCAGCTACTGCTTTAAGCCAGCGTATGTGACTATGCAGCCGCTGACGTGAGCTTCTTTCATAGAGTCGTCAGACCGACTGTAAAATGGCAGATGCATTTTATGGTACACATGCCCCGGTGTGACGTAGTCCACAATTGCAATGGACGGAATGGTGTGGTATGAAATCAGGTATGCTTGGGTTTGCGGCTAAGTGGAAACGTGCAACGAGGGTGGCGCTGTGTGTGCTGCTTTCGGTTCTGCTGCACGGAGCCGTGGCGTGGTGGCTGTACAGCATGAGTGAGTGGTTTGGAGGGGACGGCGCGGTGCGTATGGAAAGGCATGCCGCGCGGAAGGAACGATTGGTACAAATTGTGCGCGAGAAGGAGAACCCGGAAAGGAAGGACGATAAGCCTTGGGTGAAAACAGACGCAGATTTGGATGAAAAGATACCTCAGCATGCGGATTTCATCGGTGCGCGCAATAGTGTAGCTTCCGGGTCTGAATTTGCTCCAAAGCGTGAGAGCGATGCGCCTGTGCCCACCCAAAATGGCGAGGAAAAGGATGATGAGCTGGTCACCTTTGACCAAGCCCGTCAAACTGGAGATTTGGATAAGTCGCAGGATCGTGTGCAGCCCCAGCAGCAGACTGCTGCTAAAACTACCCAGAAGCAGGGTGATACATTGGAGGAGCAACCCGGTGAATCAGGCGTTCCTGTCCTCCAAAAAGTGAAACACGGCGAAGAAGGCGAGCTGAGACTGAGTGAGGAAAAACTCGGAGAAGTGGGAGCTCGCCAGGGGGAAGAGGCTCCTATTGTCATAGAGGCGCAGGTGCGTGGAGAAATGCCGGAGGGTGTAGGCAGGCAGCAGCAACCGATATACGACCCTGCGCTTGCCGATCACATGCAGGGCAAGGCTTTTCGTACCTATGAACGACGTACGCGTAGCACGGGACGCTTTGTCATCGGCAGCCGCCCGGCGCTCAATGTAGCGTCCACTCCCTTAGGGCGCTACGAGGAGGAAATCTACCGACGTATTGCTTATTATTGGTACCTAGCGTGTGATGACCATCGAGGTGACATTATCCCCGGCAGCGTCGTGGTGGCGCTGCGCATTAATGAGCGAGGATTGCTCGAAAATATGGATTTAGTGAGGAGGCGCGGGGCAAGTGTCATCCAGCAATCTTTCACGTTCGGCGCGATACGACGTGCGACTTTGCCGCCTATGCCCGGTCCGGCGCAGGCCGAGGTGGCGGGCGATGTGCTCGAACTTATCTTCACTTTCAACTTCGATTAACCTAACCCTGATCAAAAAATATGCCCAACACAATATCCCAATTCTTTGATGCCTGCCAGCCCTTCGGATATCCTTTGCTGGCCTGCTCTATCATTATGGTAGCAGCCATTCTGTACCACCTCATCTTCACGGGTAGTCGCGGCTTGCTGAGGCGGCTTACCCATGCGTTGGAGCAGGCGAGAGAGCACGGCACGGATCCTGTCCCGGTTCTCACTGACTTGTGCCTCAGGAGTGCGTCTCCCGTGGCAGCGGAGGTGTTGTATGCCACCCGACACGGTGGGGATGAGCATTTGGAGCAGCAGATGGAGGCTCGACTGCGAGTTGTGGTGGATGCAGAGCGTACAGGCATGGCTACCATCAGCGTGATTACCAATATAGCGCCGATGCTTGGTATACTTGGCACAGCTTGGGGGTTGGTGAAAATATTTGGCGTATTTGGGGCGGCGGATGCGGGGCCGGGCATTGCCATGGGCATTTCCACAGCTCTTTACACCACGATATTTGGGTTGGCTATCGCGGTGCCGGGCATCATAGCCCTCACCTGTTTCGAACGCTCATTGGAACAGCGTGCCGCGCGCCTCAATCATTTCTTTACCGAATTGCTAGCTATCCTCCACAAGTGATCTCATGAATATCTATCGCAAAAGTGGTGTGGTACAAGGGATTCCAATCGTCCCGATGTTGGATATCCTCACCATTCTTCTCATCTTTTTCATCGTGCATACCGAGTTCAAGCACCAGGTGAATGTGCTCCAGCTCACCCTGCCGCAAACGCACCACCTCTCCGGTGAGCGTGGAGATGATTCCCTCACCCTGTTGGAAATTGCGCAGGATGGAGAGTTAGCGCTAGGAGGGAAAAAGGTCGCGCGTGATGAGCTCAAGAACGTTCTCGGTGAGCTCATGCGCACCGCCCCGCAGAGTCGCATTCAGGTAGCCGCAGCGGATGGCGCACCCATTGGTGAACTCGTGGAGATATTGGATACCATCACTGCTGCAGGCATACCGGTAGAACAAGTTCCACTGCGCATCAATTACGCGGCACAGCCTTGATTACTCAGCCATAGCCTGACGGCAGGACTCCGGATTCGGGATGAGCAGCGGGCGAATTGTCACGTAGTCCGGCGCGTACTTCTCGGATGGCACAAAGAGGAAGCCTGGCTTTTTGTCGCGCACGGTGAATTGGGTGGGGCGAAATACGGGTAGTATTTGGTCTGTGCTGGGATCATAAGCCATCTCGCCGGTGTAGGATCCGGAGAGGAGGTACTCATAGTTCTGGTCAAAGCCGAAGATAGCCCCTTTTACGGGAGGTTCGTAGCCGCGGTCTGGGTTGTGCACTATGGATTCATCCATGATCACGAGTTTGGCCTTGCGCCAGCTTTCACCCGGCCTGCGCAGATAGCCCCAAAATCGGGTATAGGGCAGATAGTATCGCCTTCCCACATAGTAATCCCCCGGGGTTTCCCGGGCAATTTCGGCTTCACGCTGGGCCACAGCTCGGCAATCGTCTTCCAACGTGTTGCACTGGCAGAGCAGCACAATCGCCGTACATAGCACAAGCACTCTCATCGACAAATTTCTCATGACTCGTGCGCGGGACAATTACTCCCACTCGATGGATGCAGGAGGTTTGGTACTCACATCGTAGAGCACTCGGTTGGTTCCCTTCACCTCGTTGAGGATGCGGTTGGATACCTCGCGCAGCAGATCATAGGGCAGTTGAACCCAGTCGGCAGTCATGGCATCCTCGGAGATGATGGCTCGCAGGTTGGTGGCAAACTCGTAGGAGCGTTCATCACCCTTCACACCCACAGTTTTTACCGGAATGAGTCCGGCGTAAGCTTGCCAGCATTTGTCGTACCAGCCCCATTTGCGCAGGGTGGAGATGAAGATGGCATCACTGTCGCGGATGATGTCCAGCTTGTCCTTTGTCACCTCTCCGGGACAGCGTACTGCCAGTCCGGGACCCGGGAAGGGGTGACGCCACAGGATATCATGGGGTATGCCCATGGACGCACCCAGCGCGCGTACCTCATCCTTGAAGAGGAAAGCGAGCGGTTCAATCACCTTGCCCTGCTCTTGCAACTTGAGTACGCGTTCCACGCGATTATGGTGGGTCTTAATGACGGAGGCTTTACTCTTGGCGTTGGAAGCGCTTTCAATGACATCCGGGTAGAGCGTGCCTTGAGCGAGCATCTCAGCATCCCCCACGGCATCCCAGAATACATCAATGAAAAGTGTTCCGATGATGCGGCGCTTTTTTTCCGGGGCGGTTTCGCCTCTCAGCGCTTCCAGAAAGCGATCGGAAGCATCCACGGTTTCTATCTCTACGCCCATACGGCGGAAGTTGTCTTGCACCTCTTGTGCCTCATTTTTGCGTAGAAGACCGTTGTCCACGAAGATGAATCGCGCGTTCACTCCGGCCTCGTGCAACAACACGGCAAGCACTGTGCTGTCCACGCCGCCGGACACACCGCACACTACCTGCCGGTCGCCGACTTTTTGACGAATTTCTGTGATGAGTTCGCGCCTGAAATCGCCGATGTCAAAGGGGGCGAGATGTGGGGCGCAGGAGAGAAAGTTGCGCAGGATGGTGCGCCCCTCATGCGAATGGGTGACCTCCGGGTGGAATTGGATGCCAAACATGGATTCTCCCCATTGTAATGCCACGGGCACGCCTTCGCTGTTGCGGGCAATTATCCTGCAACCGTCAGCTAGGTGATCAACGGTGTCGGAGTGGCTCATCCACACTTGTGACGAGGCCGATACACCTTCAAAAAGTTTACAATCCGACTCAGGCAGCAGTGCTGCAGGACCGTATTCTCGCTTATTGCTGGGGCGCACCGTGCCGCCGGTCTTGATATTGAGCAGCTGCATGCCGTAGCATACGCCCAGCACCGGTACATGGAAGGAGATCAGTTTGGCGAAGTCGATATCCGGAGCATCCGGCTCGGAGGTGCTGCGTGGGCCGCCGGAAAGGATGATAGCGCCCGGTTCCACGACCTCATCCAACTCCTCAGGTGTGTATAGCCTCGCCAAAAAACCAAGTTCGCGCACGCGTCTGACGATCAGTTGGGTGTACTGAGAACCATAATCAATGACGGCGACGAGATGCTGCGGAGTTATCATGTCGCGCCCATCATACAGATGGAGACCCGGCATTGTCAAGCTTTGCGTGCGGCAATCACACGCGTAGAAAGATGCGCTGACGGTAGAGGAACAGCAGGAGAGAAAAGAGAGCTGCAAGCGTACAGAAATCGGCGGCAGCAGGCGCAGCCGATCCAGCGTAAGAGCACAGTGCGCCAAAGAGCGGGGTGCAGATCCCCTGCCAGAGGGAAATACCGCCGATACCGGGAGTCTGGGTGAGCAGGTAGGCCAAAATTGCGTTGCAACCAAACACACGCAAGGGAATGGCAAAGCGAGCAGCGGCAGGATGCAAATCAAAGATGAGATGAAAGAGGGCGAGCAGTAAGAAGCACCAACCCGCCGCCCATAGCGTCATGCTGGTGGTGTAAATGTGCTTAATAATGGGAGTATCGTAGCTCAACAAATGTCCGGCCAGCAAGCAAAGCAGCCCCGCACCCGTCAAGATAAGAGAGCAACGCTTTCCCGGGGTAGCGTGGCGCAGTGTTTGCCCCGCGAGTACGCCCAGCAAGGTGAGTGCACCAAAGGAGAGAGCTGTGAGAATCCATGTGTAAGGAGTGCCATCTTGCCAATGCCCCTGCAGAGTGCAGTCGATGAAGAAGGCCAAGTTGTCGTTTGGCAGGAAAAGCCCGGGTGGAGAAGAGGCGTACGGAATAAAGCGCAGGGCGACCCAGTAGAGTGCCAGGCAGGAGAGACAGGTGAGCAGCTGCGCGCGCAGTCCACCGAAAAGCAGGCAGATAGAGGCGATAAGATAGCCCTCCGCGATGGCTTGCAGAGTATTGCAGAAAAGGCTCATACGAGCGGGGTCTGCGCTGGTTAAATGACCCTGTACCAGCATGCCGAGCAGAAAGAGTAGCATGCAGCGGCGCACAATACGCCACAAGATTCTCCCGATACCACAGCCGCGAGCACGGTAAGATGCAAAGGCAAAGGGCATGCCCACGCCGACAATGAAGATGAAAAGCGGCATCACCAAATCCCAGCAGGTGAGGGGCTGTCCCCAAGCGGCATGAGTAAGCTGACGACGAAGCTCCTCTCCACCTAGCCATGGGGAGAGGGAGCAAAGCAGACTTGCGCCACCGCAGAGCAGCAGCATATCTGCTCCGCGCAAAGCATCAATGGAAATAACTCGAGGAGGTGAGGTTTGCATAAGTATCTATGGTTAGCGCATAGCGTGCAGTAGCTCCCTCCTGCCGGCAGGCAGGTGGTTAAAATGACGCAGTAGTGCGGCGTGTGGCTCCACATCGGCGGGGTACAAACCGTGTAACTCTGCTAAGCGCTTTTCGAAGTGCAGTAGAATTTCCGCACGCGGCGGATTGTTTGCCGCATAATCCAGTGCACCGGAGATAAGGGCATGCCACTGCGGCTCGCCGGCACCGGATTCAACGGTACTTATGAGCAACTGTGCCATGTACCCGGCTAGACGCAGACGTGTGAGTTGCGAGCGCAGACCAAGACGCGGTGTGAGTAGATCTGCCGAGCTTAGTGAACATAAGTCGCTTTTTGAAGGGGAGCGGAACACAAGCTCGCACTCGTGAAAGAGGTCAACAACGCCACTCAACTCACTGCCGGGCTTGAGCAGGCTGCGCGCAGCGGTGCGTATTATGCCGTGGTTCGTGGTGCACCAGCACACCACAGCGCCATGCTCCCCCAGCGGAAAGAAACGCAGTACAGTACCGGTGTCGTGCTCGGTCATGATGCTGCAGGGGTAGGCGACTGCAGTCGCTGCAGGATTCGGTTGCAGACGGCACTTGGCGTCAGTCCGTGCAGCTCACGCAGTTGATGGAGCTTGCCGTGCTCTACAAAGATATCTGGCCAGCCGATGCAGAGCACATTCGCTATCTCGTGTTCACGTTGAAGAAGCTCACCCACTGCAGAGCCGAAACCACCGGCTACCACATGATCTTCTAGCGTGACAAGCAGGCGACCGGTACGCGCCTGACAGAGCAGGAGATTCTCGTCCATCGGTTTAATAAAACGAGCGTTAATGTGCACAGCTTGCACTCCATGCTGTGCTAGTAGTTCTCGTACTTGGGTTGCCAGGCTGTTCATGTTGCCCAAGGCGATAAGGGCCACTGGGGCATCAGAGGCATCGTGCAGTACTTCAGCTCGGCCGAGGGGCAGGGCATGTGGCCGATCAGGCAGGGGGACGCCTTCTCCCTCACCACGCGGGTAGCGTATAACGCTGGGACGGTCGTTGATACCATTCATGGTGACGAGCATGTGGCAGAGTTCAGCTTCATCCTTAGGCTGCATCATCACCAGATTTGGAATGGCTCGCATCATAGCGATGTCAAAAAGGCCATGATGGGTTGGACCATCGTCTGGGGAGAGCCCCGCGCGATCCATGCAAAAGCGCACGGGGAGAGATTGCAAGGCTGCATCGTGCTCGATCATATCCACGCAGCGTTGCATGAAAGTAGAATAGATAGCCAAATAAGGCTTAAAGCCTTGTGTGGCGAGACCACAAGAAAAGATAGCGGCATGTTCTTCGGCGATGCCTGTATCGAAAAAACGCTTGGGATGGCGTTGGCGGAAGATATCCAACTTGGTGCCGCTAGGCATGGCAGCGGTGAGCGCAAGTATTTTGTCATCCGCGTCTGCCATGTTGGTCAGGCATGTGCCGAAAACTTCCGAGTACGTGCGTGCGCTGCGTCCGGTTTCTCCACTTTCCACGTTGTATTTGCCGATGCCGTGGAATTTGGTGGGATCCTGCATGGCTGGCTCATAACCCATGCCCTTGCGAGTGATGATGTGCAGGATAGCCGGTTCGTTGTGGCGAGAAATGAGGCGCAGCACGCGCTCTAAGCGGCGAATATTGTGCCCATCGATAGGGCCGTAGTAGGTGAGACCAAGCTCACGGAAGAAACTCAGCGGGGAGATAAGACTACGAGCCGCCGTCATAAGCCTCACCGCCTGCTCGCGCATTTTATCTCCAGCGAGGTTTTGCAAAAAATAGTTGGCACGCTCCTTGAGCCATGTGTAAGCTTGTGTTTCCTGAAGTGAGGAAAAATAGCGCGAGAGGGCTCCCACATTTTTATCAATACTCCATTCATTGTCATTGAGCACAACGATGAATCGGCGAGTGGTAGAGGCTATGCTATTGAGGGCCTCCAGCGTGGTGCCGCAGGTGAAAGCACCATCACCCGCCACAGCGACCACATGGTAATCTCCGCCACTTAAATCGCGTGCAGCGGCCATACCAAGGGCGGCAGAGAGAGCCGTGCCAGCATGTCCTGCGCCGTAAGCATCGTGTTCAGATTCGGAGCGTTTTGTGAAGCCGGAGAGACCGCCAAACTGACGAATCGTATTCAGTCGCTCTGCGCGGCCGGTGAGTATTTTGTGGATGTAGCTCTGGTGAGAAACATCAAAGAGAATTTTGTCCTTAGGAGTTTCAAAAACGCGGTGCAGAGCAATGCTAAGTTCGACAACACCAAGGTTAGGAGCCAAGTGCCCACCGGTGTTGGAGAGCGTGCTAATGAGCAGCTCACGTATTTCTACCGCAAGCCTTGGCAAACAGTCCTCCGGCAGGGCTTTTACATCTGCTGGAGAGTGGATACCTGCCAGCAGACGCTCGCTCCGCTTCTCATTGCAGGGAGAATCCATCATCGTTCTGCGGGGCAGGTTGCGGAGGAGTAGCTTCGGGGGCTGTTTCCTGAGGATTTTCCAAGGTTCGGATGCGTAATTCTGCGTTTTTCAGCAGTTCTTTGCTGCTGCGGATAAGTGAAAGCCCTTCCTCCACAAGCGGTATCATCTCTTCCAGCCCCGTTTCGGGATTATCGAGGAGTTGGATGATTTGCTCCAAGCGGGACATGGCTTGTTCGAAGCGGATAGGTTGTTTCTTTGTTGCTGAGGTAGTCATAATGGAGTAACATCGGGATAGGTCGAAATTTTGCGTTGGAGAGTTCGGCGGCTGATGCCGAGCAGTTCCGCTGCCTTGCTGCGGCTTCCTTTTGCGGCGCGCAGTGCAGCAATGATGGTACGTTTTTCCAGTGCCGCCAAGTTGAAATCTGCCTCTGCCTGACTGGACGCAGGGGCGTCAATTGTGCGAGGGGGAGTAGAAAGCTGAAGGTAGTCGGGAAGGTCACGTGGGGAAATAGTGCTGCCTTCACACATGACCACGGCGTGTTCGATAGCCGTGCGCAGCTGACGCACATTACCGGGCCAGTCAAACCTGCGCAGTCTTTCAAGAGATGCGCGACTCAGATTCATGGGAGGTTTATGGTTCTCTTGGCAAAAGTGTTGGAGGAAGGAGTTTGCCATGAGCACAATATCCCCGGCACGCTCGCGGAGGGGAGGAAGCTGCAAATCCACTACATTGAGGCGCTGAAATAAATCTTGGCGAAATGTGCCAACGTTCACCATATCTTGCAATCGTCGGTTAGTTGCAGCCACGATGCGTACGTCCACCGGGATGGGTTCATTGCTACCAACACGCTCAATAGTACGCTCAGCAAGTACACGCAGCAGTTTCACCTGCGTAGCCAGGTCCATCTCCCCAATTTCATCCAAGAAAAGCGTGCCACCGTTGGCTTCCTCAAACCGTCCGATGCGTCGTTGCATGGCGCCGGTGAACGAGCCTTTTTCATGACCGAAGAGCTCGCTTTCCATGAGTTGAGGTGAAAGTGCGGCACAGTTGACTGCCATAAATCTCGCATTGCTGCGCGGAGAAAGGGTGTGTAGCGCGCGTGCCACTAACTCCTTGCCTGTTCCCGTCTCACCTTCGATGAGCACCGTAGCATTGGTGGGCGCCACTTGACGAATGCGATCAAAGATGGTGCGCATGGCAGGGCTTTCGCCCAGCATATCTTGCAAGCCAGTGGTGGGGCGTAGTTGCCGAGTGAGCTCGTTGTTGCGGGCTTCGAGACTACGAGTGTGCGAGGCTTGGCGCAGTAGCAGCTCCACTTCGTCCAAGTTCAGTGGCTTGGTCAAAAAGTAGTATGCGCCGTGTCTTTTTGCCTCGGCAGCAGTATCGCGGCTGCCGTAGGCTGTCATCATAATGCAGGTGGGCGGCTGATTGCTCTTGCGGGCAAAGTCAATGAGATCCATGCCGGTTTCCGTTCCACCGAGTCGTAGGTCTGTGAGCAAAATATCCACGGGCTCACTGTTCAAGATATCGCGTGCAACTTTGGTATTGGCAGCAGAGTACACCTCGTAATTATCCTCAAGCGCTTGGGTGAGCACACTGCGTGTTGCGCGTTCGTCGTCCACAATGAGGAGTACAGGCTTCATAATACTTTGCCGGCGAAGTTTGTGGAGGTCAGAGCAGCATCAGTCCGGTAGTTTCGGGCAGACCAAACATGATGTTGAAGGCATGAACACCTTGGCCGCCCGCGCCCTTCACAATGTTGTCCTCAGCACTCATAAGAATAACACGACCGGTGCGCTCATCTACCGTCCAGCCGATATCAACGAAGTTGGTGCGCGTCACATTCTTGGTGTCGGCAGGTTTACCGGCGCCCAGCAAGCGCACGAAAGGAGCGGTGGTATAGGCTTGCACCAGACAGTCAGTGATGTGCTGTAGCGACACTCCCGGAGCGAGCTGCGCAGTTGTGGTGGTAAGGATGCCTGTGTTGACCGGCATGAGGTGAGGGATGAAAGTGATGCGCAGTGGACAGCCGGCAGCAGCAGACAGCTCTTGCTCGATTTCGGAGAGATGACGGTGGCGCGGTACACCGTAGGCACGCATGCTCTCGTTACATTCGCAGAAATGGTAGGCGATATCTGCCTTGCGACCGGCGCCGGAGACGCCGCTGAGGCTGTTGGCGATGATCCCTCCCGGTTCAATGAGTTTCGCGCGCAGCAAGGGAACAAGCGGCAGAATGATGCTGGTCGGGTAGCACCCAGGCGAGCCCACGATACGGGCATGGGCAATTTGATCGCGATGCCACTCTGGCATGCCGTACACGGCTTCTTGCATGAGCGGCACATCTGCGTGCGGTTTGCCGTAAAATTCTTCGTACACGGCGGGATCATTCAGGCGAAAATCAGCGGACAAGTCAACCACACGCACTCCAGCTTCCACCAAGGCGCGTCCGTACTCCACGGAAACCCCATGCGGTAAGGCCAGAAAGGCGGCTTGGGGGGGTGTGCTCAAGATACTCTCTACTGAGGCCCCACGGAATTTCAGATCGGCTCCAGGTACATCGCGAAAGCGGGGAAAAATATCGCTGAGTGCCTTGCCCTCATACTGGCGCGAGGTAGCACATACCAGTTCCACCCCCGGGTGTAGAAGTAAAATGCGCAGCAGTTCCTGCCCCGTGTACCCACTCGCACCTACTACAGCTGTCTTGACCCTCTTCATGACGAGCTCAAGTCTAGCATGGAACCCATCTATTGACAACAGCAAAGTGAATACGTATAGGCATAACAGGCGGGGAGTTTTCCAGCACGATACGTGAGGTAGAGGTGCCAGGATCGGTGAGGGAACGGCGATGCGTCATAAGGGGGGCGGATGCACCCTGCGCACACGTCAGGAATGTGACCACGGGATGATGTGTACTCTGGTTTGGCCTTGCCTTGCTCAACTCAAACACCGATGAGGGAGAGGATAAAATGAATGTGGTGCAACCCGCGCGGGTAGAATATGGGTGGAAGCCTCAGGCTTGATGCTTGAAGGGGTACCGGCAGGGAACACCATCCCCCGCTTTTCTGTCAACAAACTCCGCTGTGTGGTATTTGGCAATAGGACAAACACAGGGGATGGATTTTTGCGCGATGATGACTTGACAGGGCAGAGATGCAGTGTTAGTCTCTGGGGAGACCTTGGAGAGAGGCTCTGTTTAACAACCCCAAAATTAGACTATGGATATACTTCATGATAAAGACGCTGACGTGAGCGTTTTGAACGGCAAAACAGTCGCAGTGATCGGCTACGGCGCGCAAGGACGTGCCCAAGCGCTCTGCATGCGGGATAGCGGTGTGCATGTCATTATTGGACTGCGCCCTGGAAAAAGTTGGGACGCGGCGGTACAAGACGGATTTGAAGTGATGCCAGTGGATGAGGCGGCGCAGAAGGGCGACATTGTGCATCTTCTACTCCCGGATGAAAAGCATGGGGAGGTGTACACCAAACAGATTGCTCCGGCCATGAAAGCAGGTAAGACGCTCTGCTGCTCGCATGGCTTTGCGTACGTCTTCAAGACGATTGTGCCCCCGACAGATGTCGATGTGATTATGGTGGCGCCGAAGGGGCCGGGAACTGAGGTGCGACGCGTATTTGAGGAGGGGTTTGGTTGTCCTGGACTGGTGGCGGTGTTCCAAAATCCGAGCGGCTATGCACGTGAGGTGGCCTTAGCCATAGCCAAAGCTGAAGGGCTGACCCGTGGCGGCGTGCTGGAGTGCACGATGGAGCAGGAAACTTACGAGGATCTCTTCGGTGAGCAGAATGTGCTCTGCGGCGGCATGGTGGACCTCATGAAGTATGGCTTCGAAACTCTTATTGAAGCTGGCTACCCACCCGAGATGGCCTACTTTGAGTGCGTGCACGAAGCCAAACTCATTGTGGATCTCATCTACACTGGTGGTATTCAGCGCATGAACTCCGTCATCTCCAATACGGCAGAGTTTGGCGAGTACTACAACGGTCCGCAGATTATTGGACCGGAGGTGAAGGCCAAGATGAAGGAATCTCTCAAGCGGATTGAGTCCGGTGAGTTTGCCCGGGTGTGGATGGAAGAGGCGGCCAATGGAGCTCCCAATTTGCAGGCTAAACGCGCAGCTCTTGCCGAGCATCCGGCAGAGGTGGTGGGCAAGAAAATTCGCGCTCTTTTCGAGCGAAACTAAACTCGTGCCCCTTTTCGTGCCCGTGGAGCAGTGTCTGCCTCGACCTGCCCACGGGCGCCTTTTATGCACATGCAGCCGGCTATTTTAGTGGAGAATGCACATGTGTACCTTTCTGGGCGGGAGGTGTTGCATGGCATAGATTGGGAGGTGCAGCGTGGGGAGCGCTGCTTTATTTTAGGCGCTAACGGTGCAGGAAAAACCACCCTTGTGCGCATGCTCATGGGATATGCATGGCCACTTTTCGGCGCTACGGTACAGGTGCTAGGTCATCGTTTCGGAAGCGTGAACCTGCAAGAACTGCGCAAGCGTATCGCTTGGGTGAGTCCGCTCATGCACAGATGGCTGGGCGACCGTGAATGGACTGGGTTAGAAATGGTGCTCTCCGGTCCGGATGCCACTATTGGTCTTTTTCGCACACCTAAACGGGATGAAGTAGAGCGCGCTCGCCGACTGCTCGCCGACTTGAATGCTGAGTACTTGGAAAATCGAACGGTAGTGACCATGAGCTCCGGAGAACAGGTGAAGGTACTCATTGCCCGCGCATTGATGACCGACCCCGAGCTTATGATATTGGATGAGCCAAGCGTGTTTCTGGATATTGCAGGACGGGAGTTCTTGTTGCGCACTATTGCCAAGCTGGCTGAGCAACGCTCGCAGCTCACTCTCATTTTCATTACTCAGCGCATTGAGGACATTTTATCAGAGTTTTCCCGCGGCCTCATCATGCGGGATGGGCGTATCGTCGCCTACGGTTCGCGTGACGCTGTACTCACTGAGGAAAACCTGCGTCTCGCCTATGGCTTGCCCATCCATCTCGTTCGCGGGCAAAATGGGCGTCTCTGGACCGTAATATAGTGCGAACTGGAATCTCCCGATTGCTCAACGAAGCTTTTTTGTAAGAAAACGGACGGAATTTCGCTTGACAAGTGGGAAAAGAGGAAGTAGTATGCCTCCTCACCTGCCGCATACGGCTGGCAGAGGCGCGAATAGCTCAGTCGGTAGAGCAGTAGACTTTTAATCTATTGGTCCCGGGTTCGAGTCCCGGTTCGCGTACTACATTTTGTGGGTATTAGAGTTTCGTAACGTTCGCAAGTGCCTGACAGGGCGCTTTTTTATTTTGACAGGGGTGCGGAGGGTGCTATATAGTGGGGTCACATTTAGGGTCACATAGCGGGGGCACATAAAAAAAATCGCCGCAGCCCTAGTGAAATCTATACTTATCACGATTATGAGCTGGATTGAAAAAAGAGAGAATTGTAGATGCTGGATTGCTTGCTGGAAGCAAGGCAATCGCAAGGTGCGACGTTCAACGGGTATCCGCATTGAAGCAGGGGCAGCCGGTAGGCATGCGCGTGCGCTTGCGGAGCAGACGGCGGCGGCGATGGAGGCGGCTTCCACAGGGGAGACCCCGGCACACAAGGCGTGCGATGCTGTGCGCAAGGTGGCGGAGCTTCACGGGTGCGCGGGGAAGATTCCGACGGTGCGGGAGTATTTCGCTGACTTCCCCCGGACGGCCGGTGAAAGCACGGAGAAGAACCGCACTCGTTCGTTCAATGTGTTTCTGGAGTATCTGGGGACGGATGCGGATCGGCGCATTGATACCATCACGCCCGCGATTTGCCGGGAGTTTGTGAGGCACGTGTTACGGAAAGTATCTCGTAGCACGGTGAGTCAGTTTCGCATGTACGTTTCAGCGGTTTTCAGGCGCGCCGTGGAGGTGGATGATTATCTGAGCAAAAACCCGTTTGCCGG